>CABUQI010000140.1 GCA_902493545.1 uncultured Collinsella sp.
ACAAGCGCCAGCAGATGCTCGCGCTCTACATCATCTGGAAGTATCTCGACATCAAAAACGGCAATAAGCCTAAGCACCCCGTCACCATCATCTTTGGCGGCAAGGCAGCGCCTGCCTATACCATCGCTCAGGACATCATCCACCTAATCCTGACGCTGTCCCAGTGGATAGCCAACGACCCCGACGTGGCCCCCTACCTGCAGGTCGTCATGATCGAGAACTACAACGTCACCGCCGCCGAGCGCGTAATCCCCGCCGCCGACATCTCCGAGCAGATCAGTCTGGCCTCCAAGGAGGCGAGCGGCACTTCCAACATGAAGTTCATGCTCAACGGCGCCCTGACCCTGTGCACGCTCGACGGTGCCAACGTGGAGATTGCTGAGCTCGTGGGCGACGAGAACATCTATACCTTTGGCGCCTCGTCCAAACAGGTCGAGCAGCTCTATGCCGACGGCACCTATGACGCCGGTGTGCTCTACCGCAAGCCCGGCATTAAACTGCTGGTGGACTTCATCACCAACCCGGCCTTTATGGCGACCGGCAACGTCGAGCGCCTGCAGCGCCTGCACGATGACATTAAGGGCAAGGACTGGTTTATGGCCCTGCTCGACATCGAGGAGTACATCCAGACCAAGGAGCGCGTGTTGGCCGACTACGAGGACCAGGACGCCTGGATGCGCAAGACGCTGATCAATATCGCCAACGCCGGCACCTTCTCGTCTGACCGCACGATCTCCCAGTACAACGACGAGATCTGGCACCTGAACTAATTCGCTTCCCTTACCCATCCTCTTGAGAAACGGAGTCGTGGCAACACGGCTCCGTTTTTTGTGCCCGCACGTTACCCTGTGACCCGACTCGACCAAACAATCTCGATCTGTAACAGCTACTCGGTAAAAACGGTCCCAGCTGTTACAGATTGAGACATACCGGCCCCTTCCCTTGGGTTTATCTCAGTCTGTAACATCTAGCAGCTGAAATTCACCTTTGGTGTTACAGATTTAGATGAAATGGTTAGCTCAGCGGAACCGTCTCGATCTGTAACATCTAACGTCCGAAATCGGCCCTACCCGTTACAGATCGAGACAAACGACCGGTCAGACAATCCCAACACAAAGAAAGGCTCCCCTCTCGCCCAGTGGACGGGAGGGGAGCCTTATATGTGACCGCGGCAAAAGGATGGCAATACCGCAGTCGCCCAAAGGAAGGGCCTGGATGCACCGGGCCTAGATAAGGTTCTTGCCAGAGACCTTATCGAAGAGGTGGGTCGCGTTCTTCTCGAACTTGAACCAGATGGTGTCGCCAGCCTTGAGCGCGCCCTTGGCCTCGAGGTCGACGACGGGGATAATCAGGACAAACTGGCCGTCGGGAGCGGTCACGTGGACATGCTCGGTCGAGCCCATGAGCTCGGTCACCTCGACGGTGCCCTGGAGCGCACCCTCCTCGTCCTTGTCGGCAAGCAGGATCTGCTCGGGACGCACGCCGGCCGTAATCTCCTTCACGTCGCCGCCGTTCCAGTTGAGGGCAAGCTGAGCGCAAGTCTCGGGGGCGAGCGCCACGTTCATATCCTCGGTCTTGACGGTAAAGCCGTTGCCCGAGCGCACCAGCTGGGCATCGAAGAAGTTCATCTGCGGCACGCCGATGAAACCGGCGACGAAGATGTTCGCGGGATGGTTGAAGACCTCCTGCGGCGTGGCGATCTGCTGGACGACGCCGTCCTTCATGACCACGATACGGTCGCCAAGGGTCATGGCCTCGGTCTGGTCGTGAGTAACATAAATGAACGTGCCCTTGATCTCGTGGCGCAGCTTAATGAGCTCGGCACGCATCTGGTTACGAAGCTTGGCGTCCAGGTTGGACAGCGGCTCGTCCATCAGGAAAACCTTGGGGTCACGCACGATGGCGCGGCCGATAGCGACACGCTGGCGCTGGCCGCCGGAGAGCGCCTTGGGCTTACGGTCGAGGTACTCGGTAATGCCCAGAATCTCGGCAGCAGAGCGAACCTTGCGGTCGATCTCGTCCTTGGGAACCTTCTTGAGCTCGAGCGTAAATGCCATGTTCTCGTACACCGTCATATTGGGGTACAGAGCGTAGCTCTGGAACACCATGGCGATGTCGCGGTCCTTGGGCGCCACGTCGTTGACACGCTTGCCATCGATGAGCACATCGCCCGAGGTAATGTCCTCCAGGCCGGCGACCATGCGCATCGTCGTGGACTTACCGCAGCCAGAGGGGCCAACGAGGACGACGAACTCCTGGTCGTGAACGGTGAGGTTGAAGTCCTCTACAGCGAGCACACCGTCCTCGGTAACCTTGAGGTTGTGCTTCTTCTCCTCGGTCTTCTTCTTTTTGCCAAAGAAGCCCTTCTTTTTTGACTCGTTGTTGGGATACACCTTCTGAACATGTTTGAGAACAATCTCGGCCATGTCTCTACCTTTCGATATGCGGCGCCGCGCTGAGGGGCGCCGCAGAAACTTGCAAAACAGTTACGGCATCAGCCCTTGACGGCACCTGCCACCACGCCGTCGATGATGTACTTCTGGCAGAGGATGTACATGATGACGATGGGGATAACGACCATCATGATGCAGGCCATCATGGGGCCGAGCTCGACGTGGCCGTAGCCGCCGCGGAAGTACTGGATCAAGATAGGAATGGTCTTGTACTTGGTGGAGTCGAGCGTAAGGTAGGGCAGCAGGTAGTCGTTCCAGACCCACATGGTCTCGAGAATGCCGACCGAAAGATAGGTGGGCTTCATGATGGGAAGGACAATCTTAAAGAACACCTGGACCGGGTTGCAGCCATCAATCATGGCCGCCTCCTCAATCTCGAGCGGGATGTTCTTTACAAAACCGGCGAACATAAAGACCGCCAGGCCCGCGCCAAAGCCGAGGTAGATAAAGCAGATGTTGAACGGCGTGTTGAAGCCGATGCGGTCCGCCAAATTGGACAGCGTGAACATGAGCATCTGGAACGGCACGACCATCGAGAACACGAACAGGTAATAGAAGAAGTTCGAGATCTTGTTGTTGACGCGCACCACGTACCAAGCGCACATGGAGCAGCACACCAAAATCAGCACGACCGACGTGACCGTGATAATGAGCGAGTACATAAACGCCGAGGCAAAGCCCTGCTCGTTAAGAGCGTGCACATAGTTTGCAAGGCCGTTGAACGTCTCAGGCGTAAGCAAATCGAACGCCGTGGTGGTGCTGATTGCAGTTCCCTTTTTAAAGGAATTGAGCGCAATCATGAACACGGGGTAGATCCACGCGAGCGACAGAATCGTAAAGAAAATCGAGAGCGCGCGGTTAATAGCCTTATCGCGTTTCATTACTGCTGCACCTCCTTGGACCTCGTGGCCTTAAGTTGGATCATGGAGATTGCTACGACCAGGATGCAGAAGATAACCGCCTTGGCCTGACCGATGCCCTGCCATGCGATACCGGCACGCGAATAGAACGTGTTGTAGATGTTCAGGG
>CABUQI010000141.1 GCA_902493545.1 uncultured Collinsella sp.
AGCATATCCCTGCATTTTTTAAACGTTATATACGAATACTCTTGTTTGGTAAAGTGCAACGTGGTAGGGTCGTTACCACTTGATAGAGGCGCGGGCACGAAGAGCCGCGGGCGAGTCGGCAGACTTTGACCCTGCGGGGAGGCGAAACCCGCCGAACTGGGTTTTTCGGGCACGAACAACCTGGTGGGCCTGCGGGAAACACCCACAGGACTGTCTGCAGCAATGCGGGAGCGCTATCCGGACATGGGGTCCACGCTATGCGGATTCGATGCGCAGATGGCGCCGTCTGGATAGCGAGGTTTACGGGACATGGCATTGACCCCCAACGAAGCGTATGCGGCCAAGCAGCCGTTTGTGGACAAGGAGACGCTCGAGCATATCGTCGAGCAGTTCCCCACGCCGTTTCATCTATACGACGAGGCGGGCATCCGCCGCAACATGCAAGAGGTGCGCGACGCCTTTGCGTGGAACCCGGGCTTTAAGGAATACTTTGCCGTCAAGGCTAATCCCAACCCGGCGCTCATCTCCATTCTCAACGAATACGGCTGCGGCTGCGATTGCTCGAGCTATACCGAGCTCATGATCGCCCGCTCGCTGGGCATCGCCGGCCACGACATCATGTTCTCGTCCAACGACACGCCGGCGGCGGACTTTGAGCTCGCCGACAAGCTGGGCGCCATCGTCAACTTTGACGACATCAGCCATATCGAGTTCTTTGAGCGCGTCGCGGGCCCCATTCCCAAGACGGTAAGCTGCCGTTTTAACCCGGGCGGCCTGTTCCAGCTCTCTAACGGCATTATGGACAACCCCGGCGACTCCAAGTACGGCATGACCACCGAGCAGCTCTTTGAGGCTTTCCGCATGCTCAAGGCCAAGGGCGCCGAGAATTTTGGCATCCACGCCTTCCTTGCCAGTAACACCGTCACTAACGACTACTATCCCAAGCTCGCACGCATCCTCTTTGAACTTGCCGTGCGCCTGGAGCGTAAAACGGGCGCACATGTCGCCTTTATCAATCTGTCCGGCGGTGTGGGTATCCCCTATCTGCCCGAGCAGCAGGCTAACGACATCCACGCCATCGGCGAGGGCGTACACGCAGCCTACGACGAGATCCTGGTTCCTGCCGGCATGGGCGATGTGGCTATCTGCACCGAGATGGGCCGCTTTATGATGGGGCCCTACGGCTGCCTGGTCACCAAGGCCATCCACGAGAAGCAGATCTACAAGGACTATATCGGCGTGGACGCAAGTGCCGTCGACCTCATTCGTCCCGCTATGTATGGTGCCTACCACCATATTACGGTGATGGGACAGCCTGGTGGCCCTGACAAGACCGCAGCACCGGTCACGAACACGTATGACATCACGGGCAACTTGTGCGAGAACAACGATAAGTTCGCCATCGACCGCGAGCTGCCGCAGATCGACATGGGCGACCTGCTCGTGAATCACGATACCGGCGCGCACGGCTACTCCATGGGCTACAACTACAACGGCCGTCTGCGCTCCGCCGAGGTATTGCTGCGCCCCGATGGCTCGGCAGATCTCATTCGTCGCGCCGAGCGCCCGGGCGACTACTTTGCCACGCTCGACGTGCTGCCGAGCGGCCGAGAGCTGCTGGCCAAGTCGCGCGCCGAAAGTGCCCGCCGTCGCGCCCAAGACGAGCGCCTGGCCATCGCCGCCCAATGGAACAAACGCATCCAGATCGCGGACGCGAAGGAGAAAAACATGGATATCCGCAATCTCGAGGGCTCAATCGTCGCCCTTGTTACGCCATTTAAAAAGGACGGCAGTGTCGACTTTGACGCACTCGAGCGCCTTATCGATTTCCACCTGCAAAACAGCACCGACGCCATCCTCACCCTGGGCACCACCGGCGAGAGCGCCACGATGACCGATGACGAAGACAACTCCGTCGTCGCCGCCGTGGTCAAGCAAGTCGCAGGCCGCATCCCCGTCATCGCCGGCTCGGGCTCCAACTCCACGCAGACGATGCTCACCAAGTCGCTCACCTACCAGGGCTTGGGAGCCGACGGCCTGCTGCTCATCACCCCCTACTACAACAAGTCCAATGAAGAGGGTATCTATCAGCACTTTAAGACCGTCGCCGATGCTGTGGACATCCCCTGCATCCTGTACAACATCCCCGGCCGCTGCGGCTGCGGCATCAGAGAGCGCAACGTAAAGCGCTTGGCCGCGCACCCCAACATCATGGGTATTAAGGAAGCCTCGGGCAACGTCGCCTACGCGGCCAAGATCGCTCACCTGCTGTCCGACGACTTCCGCATGTACTCGGGCGAGGACGCGCTCACCGTGCCGCTCATGAGTCTGGGCGCCTCGGGCACCATTAGCGTGTGGGCCGACGTTCAGCCGCAGCTCGTGCATGACATGTGCCGCGCCTATCTGGACGGTGACGTGGCACGTGCCCGCGATATCCAGATTGCCGGTCAGCCGCTCATCAACGCCCTCTTTAGTGAGGTCAACCCCATCCCCGTTAAGGAAGCGCTCGCTCAGATGGGTATGATCGAGGCAAACTACCGCATGCCGCTATGCCCCATGGCCAACGACACGCGCGCTGCACTTACCGATGCTCTGAAGGGAGCTGGTCTGCTTGATTAAGACCGTCATTATGGGAACGGGCCGCATGGGCTCGCTCATCCGAACCACCGCCGAGGGCGTTGTCGACGCCGCCGGTCAGCCCGTTTTTGACATCGTCGCCCAGATTGGCTTCGATTTGAGCGAGCTCGAGAACGCACCGGCCGCCGATGTAATCATCGACTTCTCGAACGTCGTTACCTTCGATGCCGTCGTCGCCTATGTCGAGCGCACGGGTGCCGCGTTGGTCTCGGGCACCACGGGCTACACCCCCGAGCAGATGGACCGCCTGCGCGAGCTGGGCCAGAATGCCCGCGTTATGCACTCGGGCAATTACTCCATCGGTATTGCAGCCCTGCGTCATCTGGTAGCGCAGGCCACACGCGAGCTGCCCGGCTTTGACTGTGAGATCGTCGAGACGCACCACAACCAAAAGGTCGATGCCCCCAGCGGCACAGCCA
Source organism: uncultured Collinsella sp. (assembly GCA_902493545.1). GTDB lineage: Bacteria > Actinomycetota > Coriobacteriia > Coriobacteriales > Coriobacteriaceae > Collinsella. Next base: position 3,057 of record CABUQI010000141.1, read on the forward strand.
AGTTGCTGCTCGATGCCGTCGTCGAAGCCGAGCCCGAGGCAGGCTACCACCCCGTCTATGGCCGCGAGGGCATGTGCGGAGCGCGCGACCCCAAGGAGATCGGCATGCACTCGCTGCGCGGCGGCACCGTCGCCGGCGTGCACGAGGTAAGTTTCTTTGGCCAGGACGAGGAAGTCACGCTCACCCACCGCGCCACGAGCCGTCAGATCTTTGTCAACGGCGCCTTGGCAGCCGCGCAGAAGCTCGTCACCCGTGAGCACGGCTTCTATACGTTCGACCAGGTCATGTTTGCCTAACCAGGAATCAACCGAATCCACCCAAAGGAGAGATAGCAAATGAGCAACGCAGCCGAGATGGATGCACAGGAGATTATCAACTACATCGCCACCGCGCCCAAAAAGACGCCCGTCAAG
>CABUQI010000142.1 GCA_902493545.1 uncultured Collinsella sp.
TGCAGCGAGTTGGGGTTGACGCCGGCAAGCTCGCTGTCGTCGTACTCGCGCTGCGCAAGGAGCGCCTCGGCGCGCATAGGCGTCGAGGCGGCGAAGTCAAGATTCACGGGTATGCGGTTTTGACCTGCGGTCATAAGGGTTTATGCCTCCTGTGCGGCCTCGTTGCCCAGCTTCTGCAGCAGCGCAACCTCGGCGGCGGGATCTTCGGACTTAAATACGGCGGAACCTGCGACGAGCACGTTGGCGCCAGCCTTGACGACCTCGGCGATGTTCTTGGAAGAGATACCGCCATCGACCTCGATGAGAGGCGAAACGCCGTGACGCTCGCACATGGCCTTGAGCTCGTGCAGTTTGGCAATGGTGCCCGGGATAAAGCTCTGGCCGCCAAAGCCAGGGTTCACGCTCATGAGCAGCACCATATCGACGACGTCGATGATGCTCTCGAGCACGCACACGGGGGTTGCGGGGTTGAGCACCACACCGGCCTTGACGCCGCGCTGCTGCAGATGCGTGAGCGTGCGGTGCAGGTGCGTGGAAGCCTCGTAGTGCACGGTGATCATATCGGCACCGGCATCGGCGTACCAATCGACCGTCTCGTCGGGGTTCGACACCATCAGGTGCGCGTCGACCGGCACGTCGGTGGAGCGCTTGACGGCCTTGAGGATATCAACGCCAAAGGTGAGGTTGCCGGTAAAATGACCGTCCATAACGTCGAAGTGCACAAAGTCGGCGCCGGCGATTTTGTCGAGCTCGCCCTTGAGGTTGGCCATGTCGGCCGAAAGGACGGACGGAGCGATTTTGATGGAACCCATGGTAGTAGCCTTTCTGCGCTAGTCGGTGAGTCCGTAGAACTCTTGAGAAGGGACGCGGTCGGTAAGAATCTCGAGCGCCCTATCCAAAGTAACACCGTTGTAGAGCGTTTGCTCCACGGCAAAGGTGAGCGGAATGTCTACGCCCAGTGAACGGGCAAGCTCGCTCACGCTGCGGGCCGCGACGGCGCCCTCGACCACCATATGCGTGCGCGTCTGATATTCGTCGAGCGACACGCCGTGGGCAAACTCATAGCCAAAGGTGCGGTTGCGCGAATGCTCCGAGGTGCAGGTGGCAATGAGGTCACCCATACCGGCAAGCCCCATGCAGGTCATAGCTTGACCGCCGCGGGCGTGCACCAGGCGGCTGATCTCGGCCAGACCGCGTGTCATGATGAGGGCGAGCGTGTTGTCGCCCGCGCCGGTACCGGCAGAGATGCCGCACACAATGGCGATGACATTTTTCATGGCGCCGCAAACCTCGACACCGGTCATGTCTTGCGACAGATAAATGCGGAAGGCCGTGGATAGGAGCAGGTCCTTAAAGGTCTCCCCTATCTGCGGATCTTTGCTGGCGATGACGGCGGCAGAAAGCCCGCCGCGGCAGATCTCCTCGGCATGGTTGGGACCCGAGAGCGCCGCCACGCGCGCCTCGTTGCCGATCTCGCTGGCGATGACCTCGCTCATGAGCAGGCCGGACTCGGGCTCAATGCCCTTGGTGAGGCAGAGCACCGGGGTATCGGCGGCGATAAAGGGCGCTGCCCGATGGCACACGTCGCGCAAGTGCGTGGAGGGCACGGCAAAGATGATCGCATCGGCACCGTCGAGCGCCTGGGCGAGTTCGGTCGTTGCTACCACGTTGTTCGGCAGCACGTAGTCCACCAGATAGCGCGGGTTGCGGTGCTCGCCGTTGATGCCGGCGGCCGTCTGCTTGCCATGGGCCCACATGGTCACGCGCTCGGCTCGCGCGGCGGCAAGGCCGGCGACGGCGGTTCCCCAGGAGCCGGAGCCAATCAGCGCAACATTCATGACTCTCTCCTACTTATCGTCGGGCTCGGTGACGCGCTTGGTAAACGAGAGCTTGGACTCCTTACCGGTCATGAGCCTTTTAATGTTCGCGCGATGGGCCCACACCACGGTGATGCCGATCATCGCCATGCAAAACTTGAGTCCCAGGCTGCTGTACGGAAAGACCGCGCAGGCAGCGATGGGAAGACCGATGGCGGCGGCAAGCGAGCCCACCGACACAAACTTGGTGATGGCGACGGCCACGATAAACATGCCCAGCAGCGAAAGCCCAATGGGCCAGTACCATGCGAGGATTACGCCCAGACCGACCGCGATGCCCTTGCCGCCATGGAAGTTGAGGTAGGGCGAGAAGATATGGCCCCATACGGCCGCCAGGCAGATGACGCCGAGCATCCAATCGCCGGCGGCACCGGGGGCCATAATGCTCACGGGGAAGCCATAGCCCAAGTCGGCAATGAGCGGACGCGCGATAAGGGCGCAGATGGCGCCCTTAAGGCAGTCGAGCAGCAGTGTGAGCGCGGCCACCTTGGGGCCGGCCACGCGCAGGGCGTTGGTGGTGCCGATGTTGCCGGAGCCCGCCTTACGAATGTCCGTGTGGTTGAACACGCGGCCCAAGATCAGGCCAAACGGAATCGCCCCGATAAAGAACGAGACCACGGCGCAGATGGCGGTCAGCAGAATCGGATTATGCATCCTTTTGCTCCTTCTTCCTAAAGAAGAGTCGAATGGGTGTGCCGGCAAAGTCGAAGGTCGAGCGCATGCGGTTCTCCACATAGCGCTGGTAGGTGTCGTTGACCAAGTCGCTGTGGTTGACGAAGAACGTGAACGTCGGCGGGTTGACGCCCGTCTGGGTCACGTAGTGCATGCGCAGGCGGCGCTTGCCGTCCACCACGGTATGACCGAACTCGCGCAGGTCGGTGAGGAACGTGTTGAGGCGCGAGGTGCTGATCTTTTGCGAGCGCGTCTTTTCGGCAGCGTCGACCATTGCCCAGACCTTCTCGACGCTGCGCCCGGTCAGGGCCGAAATGCGCAGGTACTGGGCCCAGGGAGCCATGACGCCCAGACGGCGGTCGATGGTCTCCATGCAGGCCTCGCGCTTACGGTCGTCGTCGAGCAGATCCCACTTGTTGAGCAGCACAACGATGGCGCAGCCGCGCTCGATGGCCAAGCCCATGACCTTCTGGTCCTGCTCGGTAACGCCCACGGAGGCGTCGACGACGAGTAGCGCCACGTCGGCGCGGTCGATGGCGCGCAGGCCGCGGACCATGGAGTAGTACTCGATGTTCTCGTACACGGTGCTCTTCTTGCGGATTCCCGCGGTATCGACCATGCGGTAGTGCTTGCCGTTGCGCTCGACGACTGTGTCGATGGCGTCGCGCGTGGTGCCGGCAATGTTGGACACGATGGAGCGGTCGGCGCCCAGGATGCGGTTGAACAGCGAAGACTTACCGGCGTTGGGGCGGCCGATGATGGCGACGTTCAGCGCGTCGGGGAACTCATCGGCGACCTCGTCCTCTTCCTC
>CABUQI010000143.1 GCA_902493545.1 uncultured Collinsella sp.
ATCACAATCGAAAGGATGTCATGGCCGAGGTTTGGCGCTTCTTTGCGCATGAGGATGATTTTGCCGATCTGGACGAGGCTGGTGCGTGCGAGCGCCTGGGCCGCGTGCTGTCGTTCCCGACCATCTCGAGTATGGATGCCGAGGCAGTGGACTGGCAGCCGTTCGACGACCTGCGCGCCTATATGCAGCGGGCCTGGCCGCACGTATTTACAGCGGGTAAGGTCGAGCTCATCGATCATTCGTTGCTGGTGACGCTTTCCGGCTCCGACTCCGCACTCAAGCCCGTTGTGCTCATGGGTCACATGGACGTGGTCCCCGTGGTGCCGGGTACCGAGGACGACTGGACGTACGCCCCCTTTAGCGGGCATGTAGACGACACCTACATTTGGGGTCGCGGCGCCATCGATATGAAAGACCAGGTCGCAGGCATTCTCGAGGCTGTCGAGTATGCGCTGGCGCACGGTTGGCAGCACGAGCGCACGCTGCTCCTGGCCTTTGGCCAGGACGAGGAGACTACGCAGTACGGCGCAGACGCCATCGGCCGCGTGCTCGAGGAGCGCGGCATTGAGCTTGAGTACCTGATCGACGAGGGCGACTACCGCATCGTTCCGGCTGCCGAGTACAGCGCGGGCGAGGGTTGGCTCATGCACGCCGACCTCGCGGAGAAGGGCTATGCCGATATCGTGTTGAGGACGCGTAGCGAGGGCGGGCATTCCTCCAACCCCTACGGGGGCACTTCACTCGAGGTGCTCAGCCGTGCCATCACCGCAATCTGCGATATCGAGTGGCCGACGCGCGTGACCGACTTGCTTGCCGCCCAACTCGTCGAGTTGGGGCTCTACACGGCCGATGAAATTGCCGCCAACGGGGATGCCATTGTCCGCGATTGCCTCGCCAGCAAAAAGCTCTATCCGCTGGTGACGACCACCTGCGCGCCCACGCAGATCGAGGGTGGCAGCACCGGCGCCAACGTAATGCCGCAGGATATGTGGGCCAACATCAACTTCCGTATGCTCGAGGGCACGAGCGTGGCCGACGTTGTGGCGCGCTGCCGTGAGGCGGTTGCCGGGGCGGACCTTGCCGGTCGTGTCGAAGTGGAGCTGGGCCCCGGCAGCTCCGAACCCTCGCCGTCCCCGCGCATCGGTGGTCCCGGTCTCGAGGCGGTTCGCTCCATCGCCGTCCGCTATTTCCGTGATCCAAAGGGGATGGAGGAAAACGGATCATTCGAGCCAGTGGCAATTGTGCCCTCGACCGTGATCGGTGCGACCGACGCTGCCAACTACCAGCACATTTGCCCTGAGTGCATTCGCTTCTCGGCCTTTGTGGTTGATGACGACGAGTGCGATCGCGGTGTCCACGGCACCAACGAGCGCATCACCCGCCGCGCCTACCTCCAGGGTGTTCGCTTCCTCGTCGCTCTGCTCCAAACGCTCTAGCCAAAAAGCAAGCTCTTGGTGCAATGGGGTCAGGTTTGTTTGCACCAATCATTCCGTGCGGGTTATATGCAGGTTTGCCTGCGCACGCTATCATGTATGGGTTAGACCGCAACTATGTACCCCATACGCGAAGGGATGCGCATGTATCTGAAGATCGACATGTTCTAGCCGGGCTTACCCCCGCAGCGGCGCCGTGCGCCCCATCAATTCTGCCGATTTTCACCTTCACGCATATAAAGGAGTCCCGCCATGCGCGACAAGCTCGAAAAGATTATCAAGGCCTACGAGGAGCTCGAGAAGAAGCTTTCCGACCCGGCCGTCGCCTCCGATATCAAGGAGTTTACGCGTCTCAACAAGGAGTACGCGCACCAGTCCGACCTCATTGCCGCCTCGCGCGAGTACATCGGCGCGCTCGATGACATCGAGGCTGCCAAGGAAATGCTCCACGATACCACCGATGCCGATGAGAAGGAGATGCTCCAGATGGACATTTCCGAAAACGAGGCCAAGCTTCCCCAGCTCGAGGAAGACATTAAGTACATGCTCATCCCGAGCGACCCCAACGACGACAAGAACACCATCGTCGAGATCCGCTCCGCCGCCGGTGGCGACGAGGCGGCCATCTTCGCCGGCGATCTGTACAAGATGTACCAGCGCTTTTGCGAGTCGCGCGGCTGGAAGACTACCGTGCTCGATTCCAGCCCCAGCGAGGCCGGTGGCTTTAAGTCCATCGAGTTCAAGGTCGAGGGCGACCGCGTCTACTCCGTCATGAAGTTCGAGTCCGGCGTGCACCGTGTCCAGCGCGTCCCCAAGACCGAGTCCCAGGGCCGCATTCAGACCTCCACGGCTACCGTCGCCGTACTTCCCGAGGCCGAGGAAATCGACGTCCAGATCAACCAGTCCGACCTGCGCATCGACACCTACTGCGCCTCCGGCCCTGGCGGTCAGTGCGTTAACACCACCTACTCCGCCGTGCGCATCACCCACCTGCCCACCAACACCGTGGTGCAGTCGCAGGAGCAGCGTTCCCAGATCCAGAACCGCGAGGTCTGCATGCAGATGCTGCGCGCCCGTCTGTACGAGATGGAACTCGAGAAGCAGCAGGCCGAGCTCGGTGCCGAGCGCCAGAGCCAGATCGGCCACGGCAACCGTTCCGAGAAGATCCGTACCTACAACCAGCCCCAGGACCGCGTGACCGATCACCGCATCGGTTTCAACTCCACCTACAACGGCGTCCTTCTGGGCGATCAGCTCGGCACCGTCATCGAGGCGCTCGCCGCCGCCGAGCGAGCCGAGAAGCTGGCACAAGCAGTTTAGGTTACGCGGTTTTACCAAACCGCGTAACGGCTCGACGCTGCGCGCCGCCCAGAGCGACAATTTGTCATTCAAAAGGCGAGGCATGACCAGAAGGTCTATGCCTCGCCTTTTTCATGCCAACTTGTTCGCTCTGGACGTCGCTCGCTGTCCGTCCTCTACCTGCGGCGTTCTCTTGGGTAGTCATTGGGGACGTTCTTAAATGACTAGGTTGAGTAAATTGCTATTCGAGTTTATTTAATCTGCTTTGTTAGAAATTAAGCAATTTAACTGCTTAAAGCAATCAACGGCGTTTATCTGCTATCGATAATAATGCTCAAAAAATCGTCCGAGAAGTCGCAGTGCATTTTTTGATGCGTCGCACGTCAAGTGATTTGGCAAGTTCTTGGTTAGATATTGGTCAGTTTTGGGTCAACCTTGCCAAAAGCTTGACGAATGCAGATTTTGACGTCGACGAATGAGCACTTCAGGCAGGTTCCAAGCAAAAATCTGGGCTGATTCTCGATAATCGCCTTCAATCGTCCCTTGCCAAGCGCTGGCCTCGCGTACAATCTGCTCCGACATTCGCGCGCCGTCCGGCGCTTAAGAGGGGAGGGCCCCA
>CABUQI010000144.1 GCA_902493545.1 uncultured Collinsella sp.
CTTTATCGCGCTCGACACCAATAACTTTATCTACAAGATTGCCGACCTGGTCTCGGGCACGTCCTTTGGCATTCTGCAGATCCTGATCGGCTACTCCGCCGCTAAGGCCTTTGGCGCCAACCCGTATCTGGGCGCTGTCGTCGGCGGTGCGTTCATCAACTCCTCGCTGCAGAGCGCTTACACGGTTGCCTCCGAGGGCGTTCAGACCATGGTCACCGTCATTCCTGGCGTGTACAGCTTTGAGTGGGTCGGCTATCAGGGCCATGTGATCCCCATCGTCATCGCCTGCGCCATTCTGGGCTTCCTCGAGAAGCGCCTGCACAAGATCGTTCCCGAGATGTTCGACCTCTTTGTGACCCCGCTCGTCTCGGTGTTCGTGACCGTGCTCGTGACGCTCGTTGCCGTCGGCCCCATCTTCGTGTGGGCCGAGAACGCCATCCTCGGTCTGATCCAGGCCCTGCTGACCCTGCCCTTCGGCATCGGTTCCTTTATCGTCGGCCTGTTCTATGCTCCCACGGTCGTTACCGGTATCCACCAGATGTACACCGCCATCGACCTGGGCCAGCTCGCCCAGTACGGCGTGACCTATTGGCTGCCCATCGCCAGCGCTGCCAACATCGCCCAGGGTGGCGCAGCGCTCGCCGTTGCCTTTAAGACCCGCGATGCCAAGATCAAGGGCCTGGCGCTTCCTTCGGCTCTGTCCGCCTTCATGGGTATTACCGAGCCGGCCATCTTTGGTGTGAACCTGCGCTTCTTTAAGCCCTTCATCGCCGGCTGCATCGGCGGCGGTTGCGGTGCCCTGGTCTGCGCGCTCACCTCGCTTGCCGCTTCCGGCACCGGCGTTACCGGCATCTTCGGTATCCTGCTGTGCCTGGCCCAACCCGTGCAGTACGCGATCATGTTTGCGGTCGCCGCGCTGGTTTCCTTTGGCGTCTCGTTTGTCCTGTACAAGGACGAGCCCAAGGCTTCCGAGCAGGCCTAAGAGCTTTTGATTAAGGGAATGCCCGCGGGCTGTATGCTCGCGGGTGTTTCCAGCATCGGGCGCCGATCTCTGGTGCCTTGTAACTTTCGATCTGTTAGGACTTTGATATGTCTAATGCACTTGGTCGCGATCTTGCAAAGCTGGTTGCCGCTGTTGACGCCGCCGCCACTGAGTGCGGTCATGGCGCGTATGGCCAGCGCTTCCATATTATGCCGCCGGCGGGTTGGCTCAACGACCCCAACGGTCTTTGCCAAGCGGGCGGCGTGTTCCACGCTTATTTTCAATATGCGCCGTTTGATGTCGAGGGCGGCGTTAAGGCCTGGGGTCATGCCACAAGCCGCGACCTTATGAACTGGGAATATGTTGGCGCCCCGCTGTTGCCCGACGAGCCGTTCGATTGCCATGGCGTGTATTCGGGCTCCGCGCTTGCCGAGGACGGCCGCATTCGCGTACTGTACACAGGCAACGTTAAGCTCCCCGACGCGGACGGCGTCTTTGACTATGTCAACTCCGGTCGTCGCGCCGACACCGTGTATGTCGAGAGCTCCGATGGACAGACGTTTAGCCAAAAGCGCGTGGTGCTGGCGTCCGAGGATTATCCCGAGGATTTGACCTGCCATGTGCGCGATCCCAAGGTGTGGCGTGACGCGGACGGGCGTTATCACATGGTGCTGGGCGCGCGTCGTCGCGTGGATGGGCCGCATGTCGATAGTCGATTTTGCGCCATGCACGGCGAGGGTGCCGGGCGCGATGTGGGCGAGATCCTGGTGTATGGCTCGGCCGATATGCTGAGTTGGGAGCTCGAGAGCCGCGTGTCTACGCCCGAGCGTTTTGGCTTTATGTGGGAGTGCCCGGGGTATTTGGAGCTCGAGGCGGATTGCGGCGTACCGGCGAAGTACCTGTCCTTCTCGCCCCAGGGTCTTGAGGGCGGTCGTTGGGACCGCGGCAACGTTTACGCTGCTGGCTACATGCCTGTAACGGGCGACATTACCGGTGGTGACGGTGCCTATGAGCTGGGCGATTTCCGCCTGTGGGACGCCGGTTTTGACTTCTATGCTCCTCAGGAGTTTACGTCCGAGGATGGTCGCCACATTCTGATCGGCTGGATGGGCATGCCCGATGAGCCGACCTATGACAGCGCGCCTACCGTGGCGTGCGGCTGGCAGCACTGCATGACGGTGCCGCGTGAGCTTACAGCCGGTGCGGGCGGCGTGGTGCTGCAGCAGCCGGCGCGCGAGATTGAGCACCATTATGCCTCGGTGCGTGTGGGGGCGGGCTCGTTGGAGGTTGCCGACGATACCTGCTTTGACGTTGTTGTCGACGGTGTCGACGGCGCGTTTACCACGACCGTTGATGGCGAGCTGAAGCTGGCGTTTGTGCCCGCCGAGGACGAACTGCCCCCGCGCTTTGAGATGCGATTTACCGATGAGGGTCGCGCTTCTGCCGGCTGCGGTCGTACCGTGCGCTGGGAGCCCGTCGACGAGGTGCGCAACGTGCGCATTGTTGGCGATGTCTCGTCGGTCGAGGTGTTTGTGAACGATGGTGCGCTCGTATTTTCGACGCGCATCTATCCCGAGGCCTATGGCGTGACCGTTGACGCCCCGGGTGCGAGCGTGACCTACCACGCGCTCAACATCTAGGCGCACGATCGCCCATCGGCGCTATACTGCAGCCGTTGCCCACGATGCGGGAAACATCCGCATCGTGGGTTTTTGCTTTTGAAGGGACGGTGCCGTATGAGCGTACAGCAGCTAGAAGAGGCATGGGCTGCAAGGGCCAGCGCGCGTGAGGCGCGTCTTGTTGCGGCCCCGCATGTTCCGGCAGCGCTGTCTCTGTTGGGGATTGTGCGTCCCGGTGACCGCCTGGTGGCCTTTGCGGACGACTTTGCGGATGCGTTTGCGAGCGGATTTGACGGCTGCGATGTTGTGATGGTGGGGGAGCCGTCTGTCGAGGTGTTTGCTGCGGCGTCCGGTGGCTTTGCCGGCTCGTTTGATGCCGAGGGGCCGCACCTGTGGTGGTTCGTCAACTCCATTGGCGGGTTTGGTCTGCGTGTGCCCGATCTTCGTGCTCTGGGTCGCGCGGCTCGCGAGGCACGCGCGCTGCTCGTGGTAGATAACACGGTGCCTGGCGTCTTTGGGTGCGATCCGCTGCGCTTGGGTGCCGTGCTGTCGCTCGACGCGTCCGATCGCGTGTGTGCTGGTAAGGCACCGCGCAAGCTCGTTGCCGCTTCGGTGGCGCGCTCGCAACTCAAGCGCCATCGCGTGGATGCCGCGGCTGAGTGCGCGCATGCCCTGCTTGAGGGCCGTGGCTTGGCCAAGCTTGATTTGACTGCTGACGAGGCCGCTG
>CABUQI010000145.1 GCA_902493545.1 uncultured Collinsella sp.
ATGGTGCCCCATGTTGGATTCGAACCAACGGCCTTCTGCTCCGGAGGCAGACGCTCTAATCCCCTGAGCTAATAGGGCCAACGTTTGGCATTATACCCAAGTGAACCACGGGCTATCAAAATAAAAGAAAAAGCTTTGCAATTCCGAGGAAGACGCGGCGCAACGGCCCACTTTAGAAGGCAAAAGCGAGTCAGATAGTATAAACTCTCATGCACCATATATACACGGCTCGCGATGCGGGCCGTTTTTGCAAAAGTTATCCATCGAGGTGAGAGGCACACCATGATTGCTATTTTAAAGCAGAGCGCCAGCGACGAGGCTGTCAGCCATATCGTCAGCTGGATTGAGAAAAAGGGCCTGAAGACCGACGTCTCGCGCGGCGAGAATGAGACAATCATCGGCCTTGTGGGCGACACGACCAAGATCGACCCGTTCCTACTCGAGTCCATGGATGTCGTCGAGCGCGTGCAGCGCGTCTCCGAGCCGTTCAAGCGTGCCAACCGCAAGTTCCACCCCGAGGACTCCGTCATCGACTGCGGCCACGGCGTCAAGATCGGCGGCGACCAGTTCCAAGTCATCGCCGGCCCCTGCTCCGTCGAGGGCGAGAACCTCATTCGCATCGCACGCCGCGTAAAGGCCGCCGGCGCCACGATGCTGCGCGGCGGTGCCTACAAGCCCCGCACCTCCCCCTACGCCTACCAAGGCATGGGCCCCGCCGGCCTCGACCTGCTGTGCGAGGCGTCTGCCGAGCTCGACATGCCGATCGTCACCGAGATCATGGACCCACGCGACGTGCAGGTCTTCTTGGACAAGAAGATTGACGTCATGCAGATCGGCGCCCGCAACGCCCAGAACTTCCCCCTGCTCAAGGAGGTCGGCAAGACCAAGACCCCGATCCTGCTCAAGCGCGGCATGTCCGGCACGATCGATGAGCTGCTTATGGCCGCCGAGTACATCATGAGCGAGGGCAACGACAACGTCATCCTGTGCGAGCGCGGCATCCGCACCTTCGAGACCCGCACCCGTAACACCTTCGACCTCAACGCCGTGCCGGTGCTGCACCACCTGTCACACCTGCCTGTCGTTGCCGACCCCAGCCACGCCACCGGCTACACCCGCTACGTCGAGCCCATGGCGCTCGCTGCGACCGCCTGCGGTGCCAACGGCCTGGAGATCGAGGTCCACGACGAGCCGAGCCGTGCCTGGTCCGACGGCGCCCAGGCCCTCACCCCCGATCAATTCGACGACACCATGCGCCGCATCCGCGCCATCCGCGAGGTTGTCTGCCAAGAGACCATGGAGTAAACCATGGGTACGGTGAGAAACGCGCGCGTTAACCAGGGCGGCCCTAAGTGCGCTGGCATCGTCGGCCTTGGCCTCATCGGCGGCAGTTTTGCCCGCGGCTATGCGCAGGCGGGCGTCCGCGTGCTGGCCTGGGACCCCGATGACGATGTCATGACGGCCGCCAGCATGGGCACTGTCGCCGGAGAGCTCAACGACAAGACACTCGGCGAATGCGACATCATCGTCCTTGCCTGCTATCCCGAGGCATGCATCGAGTGGCTCGAGGCGCATGCACAGGCACTCGCCGACGCCACCGACACCGAGGCCATCATGGGCCCCGTGGTGATCGACACCGTGGGCGTCAAGGGCATTGTGTGTGAACGGGCCTTTGAACTCGCACGAGAGCACGGCTTTTACTTTGTGGGCGCGCACCCCATGGCGGGCACCCAGTTCTCGGGCTACGCGCACTCCCGCGCCGACCTGTTCCAGGGCGCTCCCCTGGTGCTCGTTCCGCCCGCAGTAGACGATGCCCTTAAGCTGGAGCTTTTGGGCCAGGTGCGCGAGATGGTGCGCCCCTTGGGCTTTGGCAAGTTCAGCGTGACCAGCGCCGACGAGCACGACCGCGTCATCGCCTTCACGAGTCAGCTTGCGCACGTGGTGTCCAACGCCTACGTAAAGAGCCCGACCGCCCAGGTCCACCACGGCTTTTCGGCCGGTAGCTACCGCGATCTCACCCGCGTAGCGCACCTCAACCCGCAAATGTGGTCCGAGCTCATGATCGACGACGCCGACGCGCTTGCCTTCGAGATCGACCACCTGATCGAGTCGCTTGGCGCCTACAGCCGTGCGCTCAAGGACCGCGACCAGCGCTATCTGGAGAATCTCCTTGCCGAGGGCGACCGCATTAAGCGCGCACTCGACGACGAGGCCTCCCACTAGATCACCTATCACGCCAGGTCGAAAGGACCATAGCTTATGGCGATTACCATCGATATCAACACTGCACGCCCCTACCAGGTGCATGTAGGCACGTTTTTGCTGGAGCAGGCGGGACCGCTCGTGCGCGCCACTGCCGGCGGCACCAAGGCCGTCATCGTGACGGACACCAACGTGGGCCCGCTCTACCAGATGCCCGTTAAGCAGAGCCTGGAGGCGTCAGGCTACGAAGTGAGCATCTGCACCTTCGAGGCCGGCGAAGCCCATAAGCGCGCCGAGACCTACGTTGCCATTTTGGAGTTTGTGGCCGAGCACGAGCTTTCGCGCTCCGACGTGATCGTGGCACTCGGCGGCGGCGTCGTCGGCGACGTGGCGGGCTTTGTGGCCGCCACCTACATGCGCGGCTGCAAGTTTGTGCAGATCCCGACGAGCCTGCTCGCCATGGTGGATTCGTCGGTGGGCGGCAAGACGGCCATCGACCTGGCTGCTGGCAAGAACTTGGCCGGCGCCTTTTGGCAGCCGAGCGTGGTTATCGCCGACGTGGGGTGCCTGGCCACCCTCACGCCCGAGCAGTTCGCCGACGGCTGCGGCGAGGTTGTCAAACACGCCGTGATCGCCGACCCGGAGCTTTTCGCCGAGCTGGAGAAGACCCCGCTCACGCTGGAGCTGCTCAACCGCGATGTGGCCCGCGTAGCGCTCATCATCGCCCGTAATATCGACATCAAGCGCGCCGTGGTCGTCGCCGACGAGCGCGAGACCAACCAGCGCAAGCTCCTCAACTTTGGACACAGCGCCGGACACGCCGTCGAAGCCTGCGAGCACTTTGAGCTCGGACACGGCAACTGTGTGTCGATCGGCATGGGCATCATCACGCGCGCCGCAGCGCTACATGACATTTGCGACGCCGAACTGCCGGGGCGCATCGAGGAGCTCTGTGCACGTCACGGCCTCAAGACCCGCTGCGAGCTTTCCGCCGACGCCGTCTTTGCCGAGGCACTCCACGATAAAAAGCGCGCGGGCGACACCATCGACCTGGTAATTCCGCATGGCATTGGCCGTTGCAGCATCGACCGCACGCCGCTTTCCACCTTCCACGATTTAATT
>CABUQI010000146.1 GCA_902493545.1 uncultured Collinsella sp.
TGCTCTGCTGCACCTTCACCTCGCTGGTCCAGAGCGCCATGGGCTGCATGACCGCTGTCCAGGCTTACGGCTTCTTCGGTACCATCCCGGCCACCGCTACCACGGCTGCCGTCTCCGTCGCCGCCACCAAGGGCCTGCAGCTCGTCTTCGCCGTCCTGCTGATGGTCCTGGGCCTCATCGTTGCCGTCAACTGCCTCAAGGAGTTCTTCGGCAAGGAGGCCGGCTCCATGCCCGACGAGGAGCCCGAGTGGTCCGAGATGGGCAAGGCCGAGTATGGTCGCGCCGCTGCTGCTGAGGCTCCTGCCGACGCTGAGGCCGCCAAGGCCTAGCCGATCGGACGGATTGAATCCTCCATCTCTATGACTCGGAAAGACCGGGTCCGCAACAATGCGGACTCGGTCTTTTTCTTGCGAGAACGGGTGATGCAAGGGTGTCCTCGCAGATGTTTTGCGTGTATAGGCTCACGCGTTGTACCATATAGACGTATATGTGTGCATATGAAAGGGGCCCCGTGGCCAAGACGGTATATTCCGATAACCAACAAAATGTCGATGCTCTGGCTGAGCGCCTGAGCAGCCAGACGTCGCTTTCTGCTGAGCGTGCCAAGCTGGTTGCCTACGACCTGCTTTGCCGCAAGGCGCTCAAGATTAAGTCGAGTGCGCTGGCGCAGATTTTCCGCTCCGTCGATAAGGAGTGCGACACCAAGGCGATGCGCGATGAGCTTATCGCGGCAAAGATCGTGACCAAGATCGAGGGTAGCGGCATTAACGGGCGCCCGGCGTTCTATACCATCAATGCCGAGATTAACGATGCCCAGGAGCGGCCCGTCGAGGTTGCCGAAGAGGCCGTCGAGGACGTTGTCGAGGCGCCCGCTTCGGTGGAAACGGCTCCGCGCGAGCATGTCGATACCGACGAGCTGCTTGACGAGAGCGTCGTTCGCGCCTTTACGGCCAAGGCCGGCCGCGGCGGTTTTGGCGGGAGTGGCAAGCGCGATGCGCAGCGCCGCGCCCAGCAGGAGCGCTTCCGTCGCGCCGTTGCTCAAAAGGGCGAGACGGATGCTGAGGCTGTTGAGACCGAGGTTGCTGCCGAGTCGCAGAAGCCCGCGAGGGAGCAAAAGCCCGTGGAGGCCCAAGAGCCCAAGCGTCGTCGCGGTGCTCACTTTAAGACTGCACAGCAGGATGCCGCGCGTGAGGTTGAAGAGTCTTCTGAGGTTGCAGACGATGTTGAGGAGTCTGCCAAGAAGGCTCCGGGTTCGTGTCGTCCTGGTCGCGGTTTTGCGGGACGTGCATATCCCGTAAAGCGTCAGGAGAAGGGCGAGTCGGTTTCGACCACCCAGGACGAGAAGACCGTTGAGCCGGCGGCTCGCGAGCAGAAGCCTGTTGAGCCGCAGCTTGAGGTTGATGCCGAGGCCAAGGGCCAGCAGCCTACTGATGAGCAGGCGGAGCAGGGCGCGTCGAGCAAGCCTCGCCGCCGTCGCCATCGTGGGGGCCGCAGTTCCCATGCCGAGACTGCAACCGAGAAGACCACGCCGCAGAACGAGGATGCGAAGGCCGAGGTTTCTTCGGGGCAGCCTAAGCGCCAGCCGGCGAAGGAGAGCAAGTCCGTTCGTCCGCAGAAGCAGGCGTCCTTGCCGAAGCACGAGCGCAATTCCCAGGGCGATTCTAAGCGCAAGTCTCAGAAGAAGCCGGAGTCTGCCGCAGCAGATACTGCTGCCCAGCAGCCCAAGTCGTCCGTCCACGGCGAGGTCTCGGCGTTTGCCCTTGCCCGCGTTTTAGGCAGGCAGCTGCTCAAGGTTGTCCCTACGCCTACGGCGCTCTCTAAGATCAAGGAGCAGCAGACACAGATCGTAAAGGTCGAGGGCAAGGACGGCAAAAAGGCTCCGCAGCGCACTCAGCACAACGAGATGTCCAACCGCAAGATTGCCGAGGAAATCGCAATCATCCAGGCTTGGATCGAGCAGAACCGAGGTGCCGATACGCCGGTTGCCTCGCGCCGCCAGCGTGCCTACCAGATCTTTAACGACGAGAAGGCTTTTGACGGCAAGCACGGTGAGCGCCTGATCAGACGTATGACCGAAAAGGGCATCAGCATGCAGGCGATCAAGGTCGCCCCCAATCGCCCCGTGCACTTTACGGGCTTCTTTACGCTGGGCGCCGACAAGCCGTTCATTATGGTCGAGAACCTGGATACCTACGACGAAATCGTCAAGCTTCTGCGTGGCCGCAAACATGCCAAGCTCTTTGGTACCAAGGTGGGCGGCGTGATCTTTGGTGGCGGGTGCAAGGCGAGCGTCTCGCACGCACTGGATGATTATCTGGCCGAGATCGGCTATCGCTTTACCTATGTCTACTACGTGGGCGATATCGATCGAGAGGGTGCACGCATCGTCGAGCAGGCCCGCAATGCCAACGTCGTTGAGATTCGCCTGCATGCCGGCATGTATCGCGCCATGCTTGCCGAGCATAAGCGTCGCGTGAAGGCCGGCGGCGCGTGCGAGCCCGCGGCTGCCAACCAGGGCGTGCCGCAGAACCTGGCGGCGACGATTAAGGATCTGCCCATGGTTACGCGCGTGCAGTTCCGCAACGTGCTGCGCGAGGGCGGACGAATTCCGCAGGAGATTCTGATGACCGCCGACTATCGGGATGGCGACTCGGGAAGCTTCGACCGCATGCTGAACAATTAGGGACGTGTGGCCCCGACGGGTCGGGCATTAAGTTTGCTGCTCTACAGTCCTGCGCAAGACGAAGGCCACATTAAGTGGCCTTCTTTGCGTGCGGAACTCGCGACAAACTTAATGCCCGACCCGTCGGGGCCACACGGCACCTTGTAGAAAGCGGCTCGCTTTTCGGAACTGGGCTGATATTTCTTGATGCAAGGCGCTCTTGGTCCTAATGGGCTTGGGGCGCCTGTCTTTTGAAGGTAGTTTTTGGGATATGCCTGAAAAT
Organism: uncultured Collinsella sp.; assembly: GCA_902493545.1. Lineage (GTDB taxonomy): Bacteria > Actinomycetota > Coriobacteriia > Coriobacteriales > Coriobacteriaceae > Collinsella. The sequence continues at coordinate 2,946 of CABUQI010000146.1, forward strand.
CTACCTTTAACTTCTCGTGTAGAACGAGAAGTTTTGCCCGGCACTTTAGGAACGTCCCTAAGTGCCGGTTTGGCTGGAAAGTCGAGATGCGGGGAGCCCGTTGTTGATATGGGACGAAGGGATTCCGCGTCCGCCTTTTCGGCGGCCGCGTGCCGCTGCGTCGCTTCGCTCCTTGCGTGCTGCGCTGGAAAACGCTTCGCGTTTCCTTAGCTCCGCACCCTTGCGGGTTCGAATCCCTTCGCTTGCCCACAAGAAAGCGCCCCGGGCTGATGAAAGCCCGGGGCGCTCAGTTACCTTGGCTGGGACGGAGGGATTCGAACCCCCAACAGCCGGCACCAAAAACCGGAGTT
>CABUQI010000147.1 GCA_902493545.1 uncultured Collinsella sp.
GCTCCCATGCAAAGCGGACTATTTTGGTAGGCGTTATTGTCCACCAGCATGGGCGGTTTTGGCGCGGGGTTTGGCGCTTAATTTGACGGGTGCGGACGAATGGCTGGTTAGTCTTGCGCGTCGTTGACGGCAACTACGGTTAGCTGGGTTTCATCGACCGTAAACGATATGTCGAGCCCGGCGTAAGCCAGATGATAGACGCGGTGTGGCTCGTGCTTGCTGCCCGCGCGGCGCGGGTCTTGGCGAAGGACCTCGACCAAGCCGAGGAGCTTTGCGGGCGGGACCATATCCTGCAGTGCTTGCGGAAACTCAACATCGAGCTCTTGCCACGGAGCATCCTCGATCCAGCCTCCGGTCGCATCCGGGTGGCAGTCCGCAAACGGAATGTAGGGCTTGATGTCGTAGATGGGCGTACCGTCGCGCAGGTCGGCCCCCAACACATGGATGATGGGGCCATCGTCGGTGAGCTCGACACGATCAAGCTTGACGCAGGTGAGCCCGATGGGATTAGGGCGAAACGGACTGCGCGTGGCAAACACTCCCACACGTTCGGCTCCGCCCAGACGCGGCGGGCGCACGGTTTTCGACCATTTTGCGTTGGTGCCGGACCTGTCCTGCGTTTTAGCGTCGACGGCAATATCCTTAGCCGTGCCGCCGGGCGTTCCGTTTTCGAAGCGCCACAGCAGCCACAGGTGAGAGAAGGAGTCCAGGCCCTCAACCGCTGCATTGGAGGCAAATTCCGGCTCAAAAAAGATTCGTCCCTGCAGATGGGGCGCCAAAAAGCTGTTGCGCGGAATGCCGAACTTCTGCGGCAGGTCGGTATGTATGCGTGCGATAGGTTCCATGCCGGTCATTGTACGGCATGGAGGCGTGGGGCGTTGCGCGCAATTCTTCGCCGCGGTCCCCCGTCGTGCAACCAACGGTTGCTTGGAAGGGCGCCTGCCGCCGCGTATGCTTAAGCCATCAACCAGCAGAAAGGAGCCGCTATGGCCTTTGCAGAAAAGCTCATTGCTGTCCGTCGCGCCCATCACCTTACCCAAGAGCAGCTTGCCGCTAAGCTCTTCGTCACACGCCAGGCCATCAGCCGGTGGGAGCGCGGCGAGGTCACACCGGGCATCGACATGATGAAGCTCATCGCCGCCGTAACCGGAGAACCGCTGTCCCACCTGCTCGAAATGCCTGAGCACTATTGCCAGAGCTGCGGCATGATACTCACGCCCGACGACTGCGGCACCGATGCCACGGGCACCGCGACCGATCATTACTGCAAGTGGTGCTACGACCACGGCAAGTACACCTATGACACCACCATGGAGGCAATGATTGAGGATTGTGCCCCGCGCCTGGCACAAAACACCGGCATGTCGCTCGACGAAGCCGTCTCGCTCATGGGCGCCGTCCTGCCGCAACTGGAGCGCTGGCGCACCATGCAGGAAAACGAGGCGCGCTACGGTGCCGAGGCGCGGGCGCGCTACGGCGATGAGGCTATCGATGCAGCAAACGAAGCGTTGCTGGACATGGACCCCGAGACATGGAACGACATGAAGGAACTTGAACGCGCTATTCTGGGCCAGCTCTCAATTGCCATGGGCATTGGCGACCCAGAGAGCAACGAGGCTCGTAAGCTTGTCGCGATGCATCGTCGCTGGATTGCTCTCAACTGGGGATGCGAGCCCCAAGACGAGGCGTACCTGGGCCTCGCCCACGGTTATCTTGCCGACCAGCGCTTTGTTGACTACTACGACAAGCCCTGCGCCACCGGAGCCACGGCGTTTCTGGTCCAGGCCATCGAGTCTTCGTTGACGCGCGCATAGACCGCGGCGGCTTTGGGTATTTCAATCAAAACCTCAACCGATTGGAGACCTATGGCTACTAATCACGAGCTCGCGCTGTACGTTATGACCGGCTGCCCGTATTGCTTAAAGGTCAAGCACTTTTTGGCCGATAACGGCGTGACCATTCCCGAGCGCAATATCTCGACCGATTCCGATGCCGAACAGACACTCATCGCCGTCGGCGGAAAACGCCAAGTTCCCTGCCTGTTCATCGACGGCAAACCACTCTACGAATCGAGCGACATCATCGCGTGGGTGCAGGAAAACCTGCTCTAGTACGCACGCTCTGTCCGTCCAGGGCCCCAACTCATACGACCCAAACATGTACACCAGCATCCAAAGTCGACATTTTTCGACATCTTTGGATGCTGGCGTACAGCTTTTTGGTAGTCATGGACGCTCTTGGCCGGCTAATTGTTTGAGGAGACCTTTGGATTATGGCTGTTTGACGCCTCTGGAAAGGTTTCCGAGAGGGCTGTGGTCAAAAAAGGGCAAATATGAGTACTGCTACCTGTTTAGTAGCAGCGATTTTGATCACTTCAGGAACTATTCAACGTTCCACTCGTCCGCAGACGACGTTATTTCTCCTCATATGTTCAATAAAAGTAGCTCTTAATGGGAACAAATCTCATCAGGAGCTACAATTTATAGCAAATAAATGCAACCATAATGGCAACAGTACTCATATTTGCCCTTTTTTGACCACGACCCTCCAGAATAGTCGCTGAGAGCGACACTAAATGACAAAATCCGACACTTGAACGTTCTTATATGAGTAGCCATTGAAGGACACCTAACGACTACTCCCATTCGCGACACACTGTGTCGCGAATTAAGCTGGCCCCATTACCGAAGACCAGTGAGAGCTCCTGCCCAGAATCTCAATAGCTTAATAAAGGGCTCCCCTCCGGAAGTTCAATGAGCATCCAAATTCCAAGCTGAAAAGCAAAGGAGTATCGAAGCCGTCAATGCTCATTTCCTATCGAACAGGCAGATCAAAACAAGCTAATTAGCCCGATGAACTGCTTGTATTTTTGTCTACAAAATTGTATACAAAAAGAGAATCCGAGAACCGGCGCTCGACATTATGTCGATCGATAGGAGGCGCCATGGATGCTAAGCAGCTCGAAAAGATGATGGGGTTTGCTCCCGGAGAGTTGAAGAAAGCCGCGGAAGCCTACGAAAAAGATGAGTGGCCGAAAGGTCACACCATCAAGTTGGGAAGGCCACCAATCTCCGATGAGCCGAGCGTCGTTATATCAGCACGTGTGGGCGAATCGATTCTTGAGGCGTTTGACGAAAAAGCCAAACGCCATGGGCAAACACGCACGGAGCGGCTCAGAGAGCTCATTACACTTGATGCACTGATTGCCTAGGCCCGCTCCCCCGTCGGACCCAAACATGTACACCAGCATCCAAAGTCGACATTTTTCGACATCTTTGGATGCTGG
>CABUQI010000148.1 GCA_902493545.1 uncultured Collinsella sp.
CTACTTCACGACCAAGATGTCGCAGTCCGTATTGCGCAGCAGGAACGTCGAAATCGAACCCAGCAGCGCATACTTGATCGAGGACAGGCCGCGGGCGCCGCAGAGCACCAGGTCGGGCTTAACCACGTCGAGCATCTCGTCCTTAAGCGTCTCGCGAATGCGGCCGGCGCGAATCATGACCTCGACCTCGGGGATGTCGGGATTGGCCTTAGCCTCTTCGAGCTGCTTGGCGATGGAGTTCTTAAATGCCTCCTCTAGGCCGTTGACCAGATCGACCGGATAGGAACCGGCGCTCTCGAGCGCCGTGGAATCGATAACGTGGCCGATGATTAGCTTGGCGCCGTTGTTCGCGGCGACCTTGATGGCGCGTGCGAGCACAAAATCCTGCTGCTCAGTACCGTCGAGTGAAACAAATACCTTGGTGTAGCCCTCGTTCATGGTTTCCTCCTTGGTCTATCGCACGGGCGTGGGGCTCGTGCATCGGGCGGGCGCGGATGCGTGGCCGCCGGACACTTTATCTTGTTGCAGTTATACCCAAGGATTTGGGTTTGACCGCTCGCAATTCTGTGAACGGACGAGTTTTTTGGTAAGGGTAGGCGCAGACGCGCCCGAACGGTTGATAATGGGACATCGCCCGCACCGTCCGCAGAACAATATCGGCGGGTGTCTAACGAGGGGGTCCCTTTGGATATCATCGAGCTTCTAAAATCTGCTTTCATGGGCCTGGTCGAGGGCATCACCGAATGGCTGCCTGTTTCGTCGACCGGTCACATGATCTTGGTGGACGAGTTCGTCAAGATGAACGTGAGCGAGACGTTCTGGAATATGTTCCTGGTCGTGATTCAGCTCGGCGCCATTCTGGCCGTCTGTGTGCTGTTCTTCCATGAGCTCAATCCGTTCTCGCCCAGCAAGGGCAAGGAGGGCCGTCGCGACACCTGGGTGCTGTGGGGCAAGATTGTGCTCGGTTGCATTCCTGCGGCGGCGATCGGCCTGCCGCTCAACGACTGGATGGAGGAGCATTTCTACAATGCTCCCGTCGTGGCGCTGGCGCTCATTGTGTACGGCGTGCTGTTTATCGTGATCGAGAACTGGCGCGCGAGCAAGCGCGAGGAAATGGCCGTTGCCGGTTCGTTTGGTTCGCGTGCTGTGGTGTCGGGTGGACGTCCCGCCGGTGCGCACTTTGCGGCGCCCGCCGCGGCTACCGCTGAGGATGAGGATGATGACGAGGATCTGGACTTTGGCTCCATCGCCACGCTCGAGGACCTGAGCTGGAAGACTGCGCTGGGTATCGGCTGCTTCCAGGTGCTTTCGCTGGTGCCTGGTACGTCTCGCTCCGGTTCTACCATCATCGGCGGCCTGCTTTTGGGCTGCACGCGTTCGGTGGCGTCCAAGTTTACGTTCTTCCTGGCCATCCCTGTTATGTTTGGCGCGAGTGCGCTCAAGCTGGTCAAGTACTTCATCAAGGGCGGCACGTTCGGCGCCAACGAGGTCGCTATCTTGGGCGTGGGCTGCGTTGTGGCCTTTGTGGTTTCGCTCATCGCCATCAAGTGGCTCATGGGCTTCGTCCGTCGTCACGACTTTAAGTGCTTCGGTGTTTACCGCATCATCCTGGGCATCGTAGTGCTCGCGTACTTCTTTGTCCTGGAGCCGATGCTCGGCCTGTAACTTGGTTGACGCTGCGTGGCGGCCAGAGCGACAACTTGTCATTCAAAGAGGGCGGCATGACCAAAAGGTCTATGCCGCCCTCTTTTCATGTCAATTTGTTCGCTCTGGCCGCCGCTCGCTGCTGCTGCCATGACATCGGCGGTTTCGTGATTGTCAATAGATTGGTGCAGACTAACCTGACCCCATTGCACCAAATCCGTTGGGGCGAGCCTGACGGTGACGCACGGAGTCGTGGTGTGATTTGCGTCGGTGTCCGCGCGGCTCGGTATACTGGTACGGCTCAAACTATGGCGCTGCCCGCAGGCGCGCCGTCCGTCAGATGAGGAGTCGCCCATGACCCAGCCCTTGCCCTGGGAAAAGAATGTCGCGGTACCTGTGCCGCCCGCGCCGGAACCCGTGCCGCTCGATGCATACACCGCCCCTGCTGCGCCGGAGCCCGAGCTCGTTCCGCTCGACATCTACGACGCTCCCGCGCCGGCGCCCAAGCCCGCCAAGCCGCTCGTCGACATCGACAGCCTTAATCCCGCTCAGCGCGAGGCGGTCCTGACCACCGAGGGCCCGCTGCTGGTCCTTGCCGGCGCCGGCTCGGGCAAGACCCGCGTCTTGACCTTCCGTATCGCACATATGCTCGGCGACCTGGGCGTTAAGCCCTGGCAGATCCTTGCCATCACGTTTACCAACAAGGCCGCGGCCGAGATGCGTGAGCGTCTGGCGGCACTCATTCCCAGCGGCACCCGTGGCATGTGGGTATGCACCTTCCATGCCATGTGCGTGCGTATGCTGCGCGAGGACGCCGACCTGCTGGGATACACCGGTCAGTTCACCATCTACGATGACGATGACTCAAAGCGCATGGTGCGCGACATTATGCAGGCGCTCGGTATCGAGCAAAAGCAGTTCCCCATCAACATGATCCGCAGCAAGATCAGCTCGGCCAAAAACGCCATGATCGGCCCCGAGGACATGCTCAAATCTGCCGACAGCCCCAATGACAAAAAGGCCGCGCAGGTCTACCTGGAGCTGGAACGCCGCCTGCGCGCCGCCAACGCGATGGACTTCGACGACCTGCTCGTGCGCACGCTCGAGCTGCTGCGCACCCGCCCCGAGGTGCTCGACAAGTACCAGGAGCGCTTCCGCTACATTAGCGTCGACGAGTATCAGGACACCAACCACGTCCAGTACGAGATCGCCAACCTGCTGGCCGCCAAGTACCAAAACCTCATGGTCGTAGGCGACGATGACCAGTCCATTTATAGCTGGCGCGGCGCCGACATCACCAACATCCTGGACTTTGAGAAGGACTTTAAAAACTGCAAGACCGTTAAGCTGGAGCAGAACTATCGCTCCACGGGCCATATCCTGAGCGCCGCCAACGCCGTGGTGCGTCACAACTCGCAGCGCAAGGACAAGCGCCTGTTTACGGCCGAGGGCGACGGCGAGAAGATCCAGGCCTTCCAGGCAAGCGATGAGCGCGACGAGGGCCGCTGGATTGC
>CABUQI010000149.1 GCA_902493545.1 uncultured Collinsella sp.
GACCTGTGCGGCGTGATGGCTTCCGAGCTTGGCCTGGACGTTGTGACCGCCAAGCGCGCCGGCCTGCTTCATGACCTGGGCAAGGCAATCGACCACGACGTCGAGGGCCCGCATGCCGTCATCGGCGCCGAGCTTGCCCGCCGTTATGGCGAGAAGCCCGTTATCGTTCACGCTATCGAGGCTCACCATGCCGATGTCGACCCCAACACGGTGCTCGATGTCCTGGTACAGGCCGCCGATGCCGTCTCCGCCTCTCGCCCCGGTGCCCGTCGCGAGTCTGCCGAGAACTACATCAAGCGTCTTGAGAAGCTCGAGGAGATTGCCAACTCCCATGAAGGCGTCGAGCGTACCTATGCCATGCAGGCTGGTCGCGAGGTCCACGTCATGGTTCAGCCGGACAAGATCTCCGATGCCCAGTCCACGGTCCTGGCTCACGATATCGCCCATCAGATCGAGGAAGAGATGGAGTATCCCGGTCAGGTGCGCGTCGTCGTGATTCGCGAGAGCCGCGCTGTCGATATCGCTAAATAACATGAGCGACGCGAACGAGCTCATCTCATTTATCGCGTCGATGTCGGGGGAGGGCAACCTTCGCGTCGAGGAGAACCTTGGCGAGGGGTATGTCCGCCTCCGCGTTTCGGAGGCCGAGCGGCGCCAGGCAAAGCACGACATTCAGCATGTCGAGGATATCGTCATCGAAATGCTCCGTAATGCTCGCGATGCCGGCGCCGACAAGGTCTATCTCGCTACGACCAAGGAAGATGGCGTCCGCACGCTTGTCTTTCTGGATAACGGCTCGGGTGTTCCGCAGGATATGCAAGAGCGAATCTTCGATGCTCGCGTTACCTCAAAGCTCGAGAGCATGAAGATGGACCGTTGGGGCGTTCACGGTCGTGGCATGGCATTGTTTTCGATCAAGCAGAACACCGACGAGGCCCGTGTGGTCACGTCCGGCGTCGATCTTGGTTCAGCCTTTAAGGTGAGCGTTGCGGCGGACCGCCTTAGTGAGCGTGCCGATCAGTCCAGCTGGCCCCAGGCCGTCAAGGATGAGGACGGACGTTATGTCTGTGCTCGCGGTCCGCATAATATTATTCGCTCTGCTTGTGAGTTTGCGCTCGAGGAGTTGCGTGGTTGCGATGTCTATCTTGGTTCTCCGTCTGAGATTGCCGCGACCCTTTATGCTCAGGCGTCAAGTCGGCTTGATACGTCGCGTCTCCTGTTCATTGATGACGAGAGCGAGCTTCCGGTTGTCGACCGTTTAGGCCTTGCCTCTGATGCCGAGGACTTTATCCGTATCTGTTCGGGTTTGGGTCTAGAGATGTCCGAGCGCACGGCCCATCGCATTTTGGCAGGGCAGATTAAGCCCGTTCGCGGTGTGACCGCGCGTCTGCTGCGCGAGCGTGATTCGTCCTCGCATGCGCCGGCTCCTGTCGATCTTGCGAAGGATCGTCGCGGGCTACGTATTGCCAAGGATGACATGGCACAGTTTTCGCGTGCTGTGGAGCGCGACTTTAATGACCTTGCCGCACGGTACTATCTCAACCTTTGCGGCGACCCAAAGATTCGTGTTTCGCGTGATCGAATTACTGTGACCTTCGATCTTACCAAAGAGGAATAGTGCCTTTACCGAGTCCACTCGGTACGATACAGTTATTGCAGTTAAAACGTACTTTTAAACGCAGGAGTTTCTTCATGGATTGCCTGAAGGTATCAAGCAAATCATCGCCCGCGTCCGTTGCCGGCGCCATCGCCGGCATGGTCAAGGATGGTGTACCCGTCAACATTCAGTGTGTCGGCGCTGGTGCTGTCAACCAGGCCATTAAGGCCGTGGCTATCGCGCGCGGTTTTTTGATTCCAACCGGTTTTGATATTTCCTGCGCGCCCGTGTTCTCCGACATCCTCATTAACGGGGAGTCGCGCACGGCCATCCGCCTTTCTATCTACGTTCACCAGATCAATCGAGCTGCTATGGATAACGTCGTCATGGATGATGTTAAGCCTGTGGCATAGCTTCTGCTTGCCTTGTTTCGCTCCCCATCGTTAGGACTTATGCACATGGACCAGCGTTCCGTACGCGATATTCTTGCCGGTAAAACCTACTTTATCCGCACCTTTGGCTGCCAGATGAATCAGCACGATTCCGAGCGCGTGAGCGGTCTGCTCGATTCGTATGGTTGCCTCATGGCGCTCGATCCCGAGCATGCCGATATCGTTGTCTTCATGACATGCTGTGTGCGTGAGGCCGCCGATACTCGCCTGTACGGTCAGTGCAATTCCTGCAAAAGCCTGCCGCCTTCGCCTTCGGGCAAGCGTGTGGTTGCCGTGGGCGGCTGCATTGCGCAGCGTGATGGCGAGGGCCTGCTCACCAACGTCGATAACGTCAATGTCATCTTTGGCACGCATTCTATTGCACATGTGGCCGAGCTCATTGCCGAGGCGTTCCTTGACGGCAAGCGTCATATCCGCACCAATGAGCATGAGGATACGGATGCCATGAGCATGCCGTGGCATCGCGAGACCCAGTATCACGCCTGGGTGCCCATCATGACGGGCTGCAATAATTTCTGCACCTATTGCATCGTGCCGTACGTGCGCGGTCGCGAAAAGAGCCGTCCCTTCGAGGAGATTGTCGACGAGGTGACCGGTTTGGTGCGCCAGGGTGTGCGTGAGATTACGCTGCTAGGCCAAAACGTTAACTCATATGGTCGCGATCTGTTTGGCAAGCCGCGTTTTGCTGATCTGCTGCGTGCCGTGGGCGATACGGGCGTGGAGCGCATCTTCTTTACGTCTTCGCATCCCAAGGACCTGTTGCCCGAGACCATCGACGCCATGGCCGAGACGCCTGCCGTTATGCCGCAGCTGCACTTGGCCGTCCAGTCAGGTTCGACGCGGATCCTCAAAGAGATGAATCGCCGTTATACACGCGAGGATTATTTGGGCCTGGTCGATCGCATTCGCAACCGTATGCCCGATATCGCGCTCTCGACCGACATTATCGTTGGCTTCCCGGGCGAGACTGAAGAAGACTTTGAGCAGACGCTCTCGCTTGCCGAGACGGTCCGCTATGCCCAAGCCTATACCTTCATCTATTCCAAGCGCGCCGGTACTCCGGCCGCCGAGATTGACGATCCCACGCCGCATGAGGT
>CABUQI010000150.1 GCA_902493545.1 uncultured Collinsella sp.
GCTGCTTGCCCAGCTGCGCATCGAGAAGGTTCGCTTCCGTCCCGTCGAGGGCGAGAGCTATGCCTTCCTGCAACCGGGTCGTGCTGCCGAGGTACTCTCGGGCGGTACCGTGCTGGGCTGGGTTGGCGAGATCCACCCCGAGGCGCGCGAGACTATGGGCATTGACGAGGTCGTCGTTGCCTTTGAGCTCGACCTGGACAAGCTGATCAAGGGCGCCCGCAACCAGGAGAACTACCGTGAGTTCTCGCAGTACCCGGCCGTTGAGCACGACCTTGCTATCGTAGTCGACAACACTGTGACCTGCGAGGATCTTGAGCGTCGTATTACGAGTGCCGGCGGCAAGCTGCTCGAGGGCGTGCGCCTGTTCGATGTCTACCGCGATCCCATCCGTATCGGTGCGGGCAAGAAGTCCATGGCCTTTGCGCTTACGTATCGCTCCGACGACCATACGCTCACCAGCGAAGAGGTCGAAAAAGCGCACCAGAAGATCGTCACCAAGGTGTGCAAGGGCGTAAACGGCGAGGTCCGCGGATAGGGCTTGCGCTGGGGTATGGGTCGGCGGTGGCTGCCGCCGAGTCCTACGTGACCGCTATGCTCGGTATGAGGCACCGTTGAGCCTTCAAATATGACACGCGCATTACATAACGGCGTGCTGCTTTGTCGGCAGTGCGCCGTTTTGCTATGATAGCCCGCGGCGTGTTACGAATCTGACAATGCGTAACACTGACAAGGTGATTTAAGCGGCGTTGCAATTTCGTGCGCCGATAACCGGGAGGCGTACATGCACATTCCAGATAATTATCTGTCCCCGCAGACCGATGCCGTCATGGCGGTGGCAATGGTGCCCGTTTGGGTCCACTGCATCAAGAAAGTGCGCGCCACGCTCGATCGCGAGCACATGGCTTTCCTGGGCATCTGCGCCGCATTTTCCTTCTTGCTTATGATGTTCAACGTGCCGCTGCCCGGCGGCACCACTGGCCACGCCGTTGGTGGCGCACTCATCGCGCTGCTGCTGGGCCCCGAGGCCGCGGCTATCGCGGTTTCGGTCGCGCTGGCGCTGCAAGCGCTGCTGTTTGGCGACGGCGGCATCCTGTCCTTTGGCGCTAACTGCTTTAACATGGCCTTCGTGTTGCCGTTTGCCGCAGCCATCGTGTTCCGCGCGCTTAACAGCCGTTTGCACGACAAGAGCTGGGGCACCTCGGTTTCGGCCATCGTAAGCGGCTGGGTCGGCCTGTGCCTGGCGGCCCTGTGCGCAGCAATCGAGTTTGGTATTCAGCCGATGCTTTTCACGAATGCTTCGGGCGCTCCGCTGTACTGCCCCTTCCCGCTGTCCATTGCCATTCCGGCCATGATGATCCCGCATATGTTGGTAGCCGGCGTGGTCGAGGGCGTGGCGACCGCCGCTATCTACGGCTTTATCAAGAAGACGGCGCCGAGCGTTATCGTCGGGCCCGAGGCCGTCGATGGTCAGCTTGCTGCCGAGGGCGCTGCTGCCAAGAAGACCTCGCTGGTCCCCACGCTCATTCTGGTCGCCGTGCTTGTCGTGGCCACGCCGCTGGGCCTGCTGGCCACGGGTGACGCCTGGGGCGAGTGGGACGCTGAGGGCGCCGCGACCGCCGTTCAGGAGGCTGGCGACGACAGCCTGCAGGCTTCAGTCGGCCTCGATACCCCGACCTTTGCCGATGCGCTGCCCACGGGCGATTATCTGCGGGCCTATTCCGAGGAGCAGGGTCTCGGCTTTGCCGGCCAGGCTGCCATGTATATCCTGTCCGGCGTGATTGGCGTGGCGGTGCTCACCATCGCGTTCCGTCTGATCTCGCTTACGGTCAAGGAAAGCGGAGCCCATGGCGATGGTCGAGCTGCCTAGCTGGCTTGCGGCCGAGGAGCGATACGAGCCCACGGGCGCTCGTCATCGCGTGATGCAAAAGAACGTCCTGCACCTGGCGAGCCTGCTTGAGCGGGTTCGCCTGGGTGGAGGCGCGCACGAGGGCGGGTCGATGGTCGACCGCGCCCTTTCTTGCGTTTCGGCTCCGGTGCGCCTGGTGGGGATGTTCGTTTGCGTCCTGTGCGTGTGTCTGACGCAGAGTCCGCTGTACCTCATGTTGATGGCGGCTATCGCGCTGGTGCTCGTTGCCGTGCGCCCCGTACGCGGGCTGCGGGCAACCTTTGTGCCGGCGCTTGGCGCCACGGGGCTTGCGGTGGTTCTGGCACTGCCTGCCCTGCTGCTGGGCGCGTCTGCCACGAGCGCCATGCTCAAGATTGCGCTCAAGACCTTCATTAATGTGTCGCTGGTGCTGGGCGTTTCGTGGACCCTCACGTGGAGCCGCATGTCGGCGGCGCTCAAGATGCTGCATCTACCCGACGAAGTTATCTTTACGTTTGATATGGCGCTCAAGCACATCGAGGTGCTGGGTCGTACGGCGCACAATCTGTGCGAATCGGTCATGCTGCGCAGCGTTGGCCGTGCGCCTGAGGGATTTTCGCGTACCGATTCGATCGCGGGTATCATGGGCATGACCTTTATCAAGGCGATGGAATGCAGCCGCGCGATGGACGAGGCCATGCTGTGCCGCGGCTTTGCCGGTGCGTATCCGGCGCCCGCACGCGCCGGGTTTGGCTGGCGTGATGCGGTTTACGCGGCCGGCGTGGCGCTGCTGGCAGTGTTATGCGCGGTGCTGTAGGCGCTGCTGGTTCCGGCTGGGGATGCAAATAGGGAAGGGCGACGTTTTGACGATCGATATGAATAATGCGGCGGGCACGAACGGTGCGGGCGGCGCCGAGGTCACGCCGCTCATCGAGCTGCGCGACGTAGTGTTCTCCTATGCGGGACATACGGTTGTCGATGGCGTGTCGCTGCAGGTCGATCGTGGCGAACTCGTTGCCCTGCTCGGTCCTAACGGCTGCGGCAAGACGACGATTATGCGCCTTATCAACGGCCTTGAACTCGCGGACGCAGGGGCATACCTGTTTGACGGGCGCGTGATCGATGCGGCGTTTCTAAAGGATTCCGCGGCCGCTCAGCGTTTTCATCAGCGCGTAGGCTTTGTGTTTCAAAATGCCGATGCTCAGCTGTTCTGCGCTACGGTGGGCGAGGAAGTTGCTTTTGGTCCCGCGCAGATGGGGCTGCCGGCAGACG
>CABUQI010000151.1 GCA_902493545.1 uncultured Collinsella sp.
GTCATGACGGGCATGAAAAAGCGCCGCGCGGAACTCAAAAACGCCATCGGCTAGCGAGCCATTTTCAGGCACTCATTGGGGACAGACTTAAATGAGTGCCCCTGGGCATCAAGTTGATTGCCAAAGAGCCCTGTCAAGTTGCGGTGGAATAGTTCTTGTTTTTCGGCTTATGCCGCCCAAATAGGAACTATTCCACCGCAACTGCGTTTTGGACAGAGATGCGCAACAGAATCGTGCCATTTGGATAAATACGCTTGTGGTTTCTTTAAAGACGCCTTAAACGCCGCTGAATATCTTTGGAAAGAAATGCCTGCTCGGTATTATGCTGCTCGTATATGAACGGTAGCAGTCAGGAGACCACGTGCGAAACAACGCATCGCGGGACGAGTATGTGCCGCAGCATAGCAGCAGATATGAGACGAAGGGCACGCCTTCGCGTGGCCTCGCTGACGTTCGCATCCGCGTGACGAAGATTGCCGCCGTTGGGATGCTAACGTTGGCGGTTATTATCCTCGGAATGACCGCCAAAACCTACGCGTCGGAGCGAATGGCACACTCAGATGCGTCAACGGTACAGACGCAAAACAAAAAGGTCTCTGAATCTAAAGCCACCGCAAGTCAAACCCTGTCGACAGCGAGCCTTAAGACGAGGCTTTCGAAAGCGGACTTTAACGATATTCCCTCAGGCGATACCGTGCAGACCTTCTCATTGGTTGATGACCAGATCCCCGCCCTGGAGGATGAGGGCCTCGCCGCGCTCCAAGATGCCCTTGATCAGGCCAAGGAATTGGGCGATGTGGGCGTGGTGTTCTACGACCTGTCAAGTGGCAAGGGCGTGACGTATAACGCCGATGTCGAGGTTTACGGTGCGAGTAGTTATAAGACGCTCTATGTGCTCTACGTCTGTGAATCCCTGGTTGAGACAGGGCAAGTATCGCTCGATGATACTCTGGGCACCTATGGCGGCTACAGTATGGGCTGGCTGACGGTTCGCGAACTCATCGAGGCCTCGGTCGTTAATTCGGACAACGATTCGTTTATTGCGTTACGCGCGGCGTTTGACCGTGTCGGTTACGAGGATTGGATTGTCGGTCTTGGCATCGATTACGATACCGCACTCGATCCGATGAGTGATTTTCCCACTTATTGCCCGCGCACCTCGGCCAAGTTGTGGCGCGAGATGAGCGAGTATTTGAGCTGTGGCAGCGAGGCCTCCCAGTGGTTATCTGAACTGTTGTCATCAACATCGCGCTCATTTATCCGTGATGGGATTGCCGACGAGCAGGTTTTGGTGCGCAACAAGGCAGGCTGGATTAGCGAGGATGGTTGCTATTCGACATGCGATGCGGGCCTTATCGACATCAATGGCCGTACCTATGTCATGAGCATCATGACATCGATGCCGTGGAGCGACCGCTCGAGCGAGGTTACGGCTGCGATTGCAAAGGCTCTGTTTGATACGCGAGCTGCACTGGCCTAGCGTGTTCGTTTGACGAGGTCAAACAAAATGCTGGTACCATACCGTGGTTGAGAATTTCGTATAGGTTTGGGGAATGGCATGGCTACAATCGCGATTATCGGCGCACTCGAAAAAGAGATCATGCAGATTAAGGAAGAGTTGAGTAACGCTTGCATGGTACAGGAGGCGGGCTTGAACGTTGTGACCGGCGGGCTCGACGGTCTGTCGATTGTCGCCACAACGGCGGGTATGGGCACGGTGAATGCCGCCGCCGCAACACAGCATCTCATTAGTAAATATGCCCCGCAGGCCGTTGTGCTCTCGGGTATCGCGGGCGGTTTGAACCCCAAGCTCCATATCGACGACGTGGTTATCGGCAAATGCCTACGCTATCTGGATACCGATACCGCGCTTATCGCCGAGTCTGCACCGGGGCTCGAGGAGTTTGGCTCGACGCCTGCGCTGGTCGATATTGCTGCCGATGTGCTTTCTGAGCGTGGCTTTGTCAACGCTTCGACAAATGCAGCCGCCTCGAACGAGGGCGCAAAGCAGTTCCTGGTCGGTACGATTGCCACGGGCAACCGTTTTGTGACGGGCGCTGCCATGCGCAACGACGCTATCGAGGCGACGCATGCCGATTGTGTCGGCATGGAGGGAGCGGCGATTGCCCATGTCGCAACTAAAAATGGTGTCGATTGCCTGGTGCTGCGCGCTATCAGCGATAATTGTGATGAGGCGTACGATGCGATTTGCGACCGCGAGTTCGACCTGTTCGAGTATGCCCGTACCGCGAGTGGCATTACGCTCGATATCGTTCGCCGTATCGCTGCTATCTATTAGCGCGCTCTTTTGTAAGAACCTACGACCAAGGAGTGTCCATGGCCGATTCCATTAACTACCAGCTTGCCAAGTTCGTTGCCAGCTATGGCAAGGTTTCGCAGATTCCCGAGTCCACCTGCCCCGAGGTGAGCTTCGTCGGCCGCTCCAACGTGGGCAAGTCGTCGATCATGAACAAGCTTTTTGGCCGCAAGAACCTCGTCAAGGTTTCGAGCACGCCGGGCAAGACGAGCAACATCAACTTCTTCGAGGCCGACGACGTGCACTTCGTCGACCTGCCGGGCTATGGTTTCGCCCGTCGTTCCAAGGCCGAGCGTGACCGCTGGGCAGAACTTATCGGCGACTTCTTCGACTCGGAGCGCAGCTTTAACCTGGTCGTGTCGCTGGTGGATATTCGTCACGACCCGAGCAAACTCGACCATGACATGATCGACTACCTGCAGGGCAACGAGTTCAACTTTATCGTCTGCCTCACCAAGGCAGACAAACTCAGCCGCACCCAGCAGGCCCGCCAGGCAGCAGCCATCAAAAAGCAGCTCAACGTCCCGGCCGAAAACGTGATCATCACAAGCTCCCAGACCGGTACCGGCATCGACGAACTCAAAAAGCGCATCGCCGAAGCTTGCCTCTAGGGCATGCCGCACTGTCAAACAACTTTTGTCTATCTATATCACCCCAGTGATAGTTATTGGTAAACTATCACTGGGGTGATATTTTTGTTTGGAGGTCGATATGGAGCTTTGGCACGGGTCGGAGGTTGTTGTCGAGCATCCGTCGTTGGATAAATGCAGACAATTCAATGACTATGGGCGCGGGTTTTATTGCACGCCACATGA
>CABUQI010000152.1 GCA_902493545.1 uncultured Collinsella sp.
TCGATCGCGTGGGCCATCACGACGTTTGCCGTGTACATGAGCTCGGCCACGTTAATGCCCGAAAGATACGAGCTGTCCTTAATGACGGTCGTGCACTGGCTAAACAGCGCCGGAATGATCGTCTTAAACGTCTGCGGCAGAATGATGTAGCGCATGGTGGCAAAGAAGCCGAAGCCCTGGCTCTGCGCTGCCTCAAACTGGCCACGCGGAATCGAGTTGAGGCCGCCGCGCACAATCTCGGCCATAACAGCGCTGGTAAACAGCGTAAAGGCGATGGTCGAAATCACAATGTCCAAACCCTGCACCGTAAAGTAGATAAACAGGATCCACAGCAGGTTCGGCGTGCAACGGAACAGCTCGATATAGGCGCTCACCAAAATACGGAACGGGCGGGGCGCATAGCTCTTAACGAGCGCCAGCACCGTGCCAAAGATGAGCGAGAAAAAGATCGACAGCGCCGAGATCTCGATCGTCTTAACAAAGCCGCCCCAAATGTAGAGCAGGTTGGTCGCGTTGAAGATTTCCATGCGCTAGGCCTCCTCTACGTTGTCGAGCCCCAGCTCGGCCAGGCTCACGCCGCGCGGACGCTCCTTGGAGCGGCGCTCGAGCCACTGCACCAGCATGGCGAGCGGAAAGCAGATGATGAAGTACATAAGGCAGCAGACGATGTATCCCTGCAGGTAACCGTACAGACTCACAAAGTTGTCGGAACGGTACATAAGGTCACCGCCGGCCACAAGCGCCAGCACCGACGTGTTCTTGACCAGGTTGAGCGCCTGGTTACACAGCGGCGGCAGAATGATCTTGAATGTCTGGGGCAGCACGATGTACCAGTACGCCTGCGCACGGGTGAAGCCCTGGCTCTGGGCCGCCTCCATCTGACCGCGCGGAACTGCCTCGATACCGGTGCGGATGACCTCCGAAATGTAGGCCGCATGATACAGACCCACGCCCAAGAAGCCCAGCACGAACGGCGCGATACGCACCGGCTGGTCGGCACCGGTTATGGCCTGCAAAAACTGCGGACCGGCCATGTACATAAAGAGCACCTGCACGGGCAACGGGGTGTTCTGGTAAAACTCCACGTACACGCGGCTTATGGCGCGCAGCACGCGCGAGCGAGTGGTAGAGAACACGCCCAGCAGCGTGCCCAGCACCAGCGACAGCAGCAGACCGGCAACGACCACCTGCAGCGTCACGCCAAAGCCCTCCCAGAAGGGCCCCATGTTTTGAAATGTCGTCGACCAGCGGTCGGCGTCAAACAATCCTTCGAGCATTTGATTCCTTCCTTGGACGATGCGCCTATACAAGACCCCAGGTCTTGACCTCTTGGTCGAGCCAGCCATCGGCCAGGCGATCGCAAACCACCTGATCGACCACAGCCGAAAGGTCGCAGCCCTTCTTGGTCGCCACGCCGTAGCCCTGCTCGCCAAACTTGACCTCGGGCTGCAGCAGCTCAACGGTCTCGTTCATGTAACCGGCCAGCGTGGAGCGGTCCATGGCAAAGACGTCGATATTGCCGGCGTCGAGCGAACTCTTGATGATGGGGTAGCCGCTAAAGGCCCTAAACTCGGGCTTGCAGCTAAAGCCGTTGTCCTTGATCATCTGCTCGATCAGGCCCTGCGTGGTGGCACCCTGGCTCACGCCAATAACCTTGCCGTCCAGGTCCTCAATCGAGGTAAAACCCGAGCGCTTCTTGACCATGAGTCCCACGTAGTCGGTGCGGTACGGCGTCGAGAAATCCCAGCTCTTTTTGCGCTCGTCGGTGATGGTGTAGGTCGCCGCGACCACGTCAAGTTGGCCGTTATCGATCAGCGGACCGCGCGTCTTGGGCGTTACGTCGGTAAACTCGACAAGTTCCTGGGCACGGGCCTCCTTGTAGCTCACGCCAAAGACGGCAGCGGCGATCTGGTAGCACAAATCGACTTCCATGCCCTCAAAGCGACCCTTGGCAGTGTCGTAATAGCCATAGCCGGGAACGTCCTTCTTAACGCCGGCATTCAGATGGCCACGCGACTTGATAGCCGCAAGCTTAGACCCCTTGTCGGAGCCCTCGCCGCTGGTGGAGTTGCCGCAACCGGTAAGCGCGGTCCCCGTCAGCGCAAGCATGCCGGCGCCAGCCAGCTGCAAAAAGTGGCGGCGCGACACGGCCGCCCTCGTCATATCCGTCATGTCCATCACCGCGCCTAGTGCAGAATCTTGGACAGGAACTCGCGGCAGCGCGGGTTCTCGGGGTTATCGAAGAAGTGCTCGGGCGTGCCCTCCTCCAGGATGCGGCCGTCCTCCATAAAGATGACGCGGTCGGCCACCTGGCGCGCAAAACCCATCTCGTGCGTCACGCAGATCATGGTGATGTCCTCCTGCGCAAGCTCAATCATAACGTCCAGAACCTCCTGGACCATCTCGGGGTCGAGCGCCGAGGTCGGCTCGTCAAACAGGATGATGGGCTGCTTGGTGCACAGGGCACGGGCGATGGCGATGCGCTGCTGCTGACCGCCCGAGAGGTTCTGCGGATACTCGCCGGCCTTATGCGCCATGCCAACGCGCTTGAGCGCGGCGATGGCGATCTCGGTCGCCTCCTCCTTGCTCTTCTTTTGCAGTTTGATGGGCGCGAGCGTTAGGTTGCCCAGCACCGTCATGTTGGGATACAGGTTGAACTGCTGAAACACCATGGAACTATACTTGCGAGCCATCTCCAGGTGGTTCTTTTTGGTGAGCGGCGTACCGTCGATGACGACCTCGCCCGACGTGGGTTCCTCCAGATAATCGACGCAACGGATGAGCGTCGACTTACCCGAGCCGGAAGGCCCGATCATTACGAGCTTCTCGCCGCGCTTGACGGTGAGATTGATATCTTTGAGCACATGCAGGTCGCCAAAGTACTTGTTGAGATGCTTGATCTCGATCATGTCTGCCATGGATGTCCCTTCCCTGCGTTTACACGAGTTGAACTATTGTACGGAAAGAACCACGTTTCCGCAGCCCACACTACATTCCCGTAAAGAACCCGCAACCTTTAACCCACTCATTGGGGACAGGCTTAAATGAGTACCCGCTCATTGGGCACTCATTTAAGCCTGTCCCCAATGAGCGCTTCCAACCGCCCTTGTTGAGCATAAGTCAG
>CABUQI010000153.1 GCA_902493545.1 uncultured Collinsella sp.
GCAATCGCAAGAAGATGACGGGGCGGAATGTCAATCCTGGTCTAACAGAGCCTTTATTATTGGGCGCGTTTGCCCAGGCAACGCGCTAGGCGAACATCTTGACGCTCATATCGACGGGATTCGCCGTATAGCAGGACGTGGTCACGAGGCCATCAACGCCAGTCGACGCGTACTCGGCAGCGTTGTCGGGGCGAACCCCTCCCGCCGCAACTAGGGCCACATGGGGGTCGATTCCATGCAGCTCCTCGACAAGCGGTCCCAGCTCGGCAACCGACACTTTGTCGAACTGGATACCGTCAACGCCCGCCTTCACCAGCCTGCGAGCATCATCGGCACCCGCCTCGACAAACAACTTTTTCTCGATGCAGCGTCGACGAATCTGGGGCAGAAGCTCAATAAACGCATCGAGTCCCGTCGCCCCAGAAGGCGCTGTCATAAACCTGGTGTGGTTGTCGAACACCAACACGGTCTCGGAAAGGCCCATGCGATGCGGAAACGCTCCGCCCGCAACGATCGCCTTGGTCAGCAGATCTCTATTGCCCGGCGTGCTCTTTCGCGTCGTCAGCACCTCGCACATGGGATTGGCCGCATGCGCAGCGTCGACCATTTTGTGCGTCTTGGTTGCCACAGCCGAGTAGTGATCGAACATATTTAGGCCGACTTTCCATAGCAGATGCAAATTGGCGGCCGAACCGCGTACACGCATAAAAGACCGCCCGGCTTCAACCTTGGTTCCCGAGGGCTCAAACCACTCGACCGTCAGGTTCAGCATAGTGGCCATACGCGCAACCTCCTCCGTGCAACAAAGCACGCAGTTCTCGCGCGTGTAATACTCCATCGCACCGAGCGCCTCACCGATTCCCAGGATATGCGTCGTAAGATCGATATAGGGGACATCCTCGGCGATAAGCTCCTCGAGCCGCGCGTCGCTTATACGGATAATGCCGGACATGGGGCCTTCTCTCTCGCATTGTTCTCAGCAGAAAAAAGCATGTCGCTTTCCCAGCCTATACGGTACAACCTCATCAGTATCGCTTGCCTCACATCTTACGCATTCGACCGAGCAAACGTCCAAGGGCGGCTCCTGCTAGACTGGTAGATTCCCAACCGTCCATCCAGGAGCCTCAATGTCGCGCAAGCCCGCCTACAAGCAAGTACTTTCCATCGGCACCGCCGTGGTGCTGGGGTTTGCGCTGTTCACAGGGTCGCTCGACGGGGCGCCCAAGCTGTTGTCGCCGCAAAGCGATGAGCAGGCGGTAGCTCTGGCCGAGAAACAAAACGAGAGTCCCAGCCGCACCGACGACGAGGCAGACCTGGTTGCCCGGCTCGAATCGGGAACAGTGAGCTCTTCAGACCCTCAAAACGGCCAGGACTCTGGCGATGGCTCCGATTCCGCCGCAACCGACACCGATGACGACGTTTCCGCGGACAGTGCCGCCACCCCCATCGACGAGGTCGAAAACCCCGACCTCAACCGCGCCCGCGGTGTTTATCTCAGCAGCATTCCCGACTACGCCGGCAATCCCTACGTTGCCCTTCGCGCCGACAGCACGCACCCGCTCGGCACGCCGTCGTTCACGCTTGACGAGTATGAACGTGCCACCGAAGAAGGCTGCTTTAAGAAATTCTCCAAGCTCGACAGCTTGGGCCGCACTCGCAAGGCGCTCGCCTGCGTAGGCCCCGAGTCGCTCGGACAGGGCAAGCGCGGCGACATCTCGCGTATCCACCCCGCCGGATGGCACCAGCAGCGCTACGACTTTATTCCAAGCCAGAGCCTCTACAACCGCTGCCATCTCATCGCCTGGTCGCTCTGCGGCGAAAACGCCAACCGCAAGAATCTCCTCACCGGCACGCGTTATCTCAACGAGACGGGCATGCTGCCATTTGAAGAGCAGATTCTCGGCTACATCCGCGATACGGGTAACCATGTGCTCTACCGTGTCACGCCCATGTATAACGAAGAGGAACTTGTCTGCCGTGGCGTGCGCCTTGAGGCACAATCAGTCGAGGACCACGGCAAGACACTCTGCTTCCACGTGTACTGCTATAACCTACAGCCGCACGTTCAGATCGACTACGTCACCGGCCGCAACCAGGCCTCGGAGAACTAGCCCCAAGCCACGACAAGAACCGATTTGCAACCCCACCGGGGACCAAAAAGGGCCGCCCTGGATTGCCCAGAGCGGCCCTTGCATCGGCATGTATATTACAGGCAAAGTCACACGCTACTTGGCGCGGCCCTCCTCATAGCGCTCGACCAGCTTGGCCTGAACGTCATAGGGAACCTGCTCATAGCCAGCGGGCTTCATGGTAAAGTCACCCGTGCCGCGCGTGATAGAGCGCAGGCGCGTCGAATAATCCGTCAGCTCTGCCAGCGGCGCCTGGGCAATGACCACGGTGTCGCCGCGCTCATCGGTCTCCATGCCCGTCACGCGACCGCGCGATGCCGAGATGTCGCCCATCACAGCGCCGGCGTAGCTTTCGGGAATAGTCACCGTGATTTCCTCGATGGGCTCCAGCACCACCGGGTCGGCATCGGCGCACGCCTTGCGCAGGCCGATGCGAGCCGCCGCGCGGAACGCCATCTCGTTGGAGTCGACGCTGTGATACGAGCCGTCGTACACAGCCACGCGAATGCCCGTGAGCGGGTAGCCGGCAATGATGCCGTCCTTCATGGTCTCCTGGACACCCTTGTCCACGGCGGGGATGAGCGAGCGCGGGATGCGGCCACCCACGACCTCGTCTACAAACTCATAGCCATCGCTCGTGCCGTCGGGCCCAATGAGCGGCTCAACGCGCAGCCAGCAGTCGCCATACTGACCGGCACCGCCAGTCTGTTTCTTGTGGCGGCCCTGCGCGCTTGCCGTACGGCGAATGGTCTCACGATACGGAATACGGATCGGCACGCTCTTGGCCACGACCTTGGTGCGGTCCTCCAGACGGTTGAGCAGCACCGAAACCTGCGCCTCACCAACGGCGGAGATAATGGTCTGGCCCGTCTCCTCGTCACGATCGATGCTCATGGTCGGATCGGCCTTGCAGGCCTTCTCGATAAACGTGTAGAGCTTCTCTTCGTCCCCGCGATTCTCGGCCTCGA
>CABUQI010000154.1 GCA_902493545.1 uncultured Collinsella sp.
TAGGTCTCGTAATCGTATGCGGTGCTGCGCTTGTCCACCTTGGTACGAACGTCGTCGAGCACGGGCACGGTCGCCGCCTGTGACACGTCGAGCGCGCGGGCGTCGTTCATAAGGATGTCGATGGCATGGCGCAGCAGGGCCGTCTCTGCCTGGCGACGAGCCTGACCGTCAAGGCCTCCAAGGGCGCGATCGGGCAGTGCCTCGGCAACGGCGAGCATGGCCTTGAGCGCCGTCACGGGTTTGTCGCGCCACAGCGCTTGGAACACGTCCGAGACCACGCACGGCACGTTCTTAAACCAGTTCTCATCACTGGCAGCCTTGCGCGAGGACCTGACCTGGCCCTGCACGCTCTGCAGCAGGCTCTTGACGGCTGTGGTGGTCTTGCCGCGCGATAGGCGCATGTTCTTGTCGAAGGTGCGCGCGCTGGCGGCATCGGCACCCGAAAGCGGACTGTAAATCCAGTCGGTAAGCTCCGGCGCGGGCCACCACTCGGTCTTGGAGGCGGTGCCCTCGTCGGCGGCCTTCATGCGCTCGATCAGATTGGCGAGCGCCGTGAACTGCCTGCCCGCGATGGATTGGGAAAACGCCGTGAACTCGGTTGTCTCGGCCGCAATATGACGCGCCGCCAAACGGGCAGCGAGTTCACCGAACAGTTGGGGCGCCCGGGCAGACACCACGAGCACGCGCACGGGGTCCGTGGACGCCGCGACACCGCCGTCGACCGCGGCGTCCTCACACGTTTTTACCAGCTCATCGATGGCATCCACATAGGCGTGGGCGCGGGCGTGAGGGCCGGCAACCTCTACAAAGGTAGGCTGAGCAGCGAACTTGGAGGCAGTCTGGGGCGCGGCGGCACCCTCCCCCAGCGGCGCGGCCTCAAACAGCACGCCGCGGGCATCAAGGGCCGTGGCCAGCTCCTCACGCATCGCCGCCTGCTCGCGAGCGAGCAGCACGACAACCTCTCCCCCGTTGTTTGCCACGGCGGACAGCAGCCCGAGCAGGCCGTGCGTAAACGATGTGATGTCGCGCACACATACCGCGCGGGCGCACGCCGGAAGGTTGTCGGCCAGCACCTCGGCCATAAGGTCAGCCGCCTCGCAGGACTCGACCATGCCTCGATGGTCCAAGCCGCTCGCATAGGCACTCAACAGATCGAACACGCGAGCCTCGGCGTCGCTCTTGGGATCGGGCCGGCAAACGTCGCCGCAGCAGCGCTCAGCACCCGTTCCCGCTACGCCCGGCAGCACATCGCGGGCCATGCGCGCGAGCATGCGCACCGTGCCCTGACTGCGCGAAAGCGGCTGCAGGTCGGCATCGTCGCGACGGGCGACCATGTCCGAGAACAGCATCTGGCGCTGCATGTTGTCGACGAAGCTGCGGCCATCGCCCATAAGCTCCCACAGCGAACGAAGCCACGACGCGGGGGTTTTGTAGTCAACACCCAGCGAGGCGCCAGCAACCGCAGCATCGTGACGGCACAGGTCGAGCTCGGCAAACGAGGGCGCCAGCAAAACGGCGCGCCCGTGGCGGGCAACCAGGTCGGCGAGCAACGCCACCTCGGCATCGCTCAAGTCCGTACCGGTATCGGTGGTATAGATTCGAACAGGCATGGTCCTCCACTCAAACCGTTCGCAATAATCAATGCATCCATCCTACCCGCCCACGCGGACAGATTTGCCCCACGTCAACAGATTTGATTCCTCCGTCCCCAAGGGATCAAAAAACCGCCCCCGAAGGGACGGTTCTGCGCAATTCGTTTTTGCCGCTGGTCTACTCGCCATCCTCCAGTTTGATGAGGATCTTGCGATAGCCACCGTACTCGCCATTAAGCGCCTTGGACACGCGGCTCACCGTGGTGGACGAAGCGCCGGTGCGGGCCTGAACCTCAACATAGGGCTCGCCCTCATCCAGATAACGCGCGACCTGCAGGCGCTGAGAAAGATCGCAGATCTCGCGCGGTGTGCAGATATCGGTTAAAAACGCCTGAATATCGTTCTCGTCGTCCAAAAGACTAAATGCGTGGACCAGCTGCTTGACATCAGGCTTGTCAAACATGTTCTCGATATTCATCGATCACCGCCAAACCCGCCAAAAGGCATCGAAGTTGATACTGACATCGGGCATCGTTCGCCCGTTCTATGCAATAAAACAATGCATGGAGCATTTGCCCGTAGCAGTGTAGCACACCACTAAACTAAAGCGATAGGACTCTCTGTCAGCGGCACGTTTTTCAGGACGAACGCCGTTTAGAAACCGAATGCGCACGTAAGCTCCACGAGTATTTGAGACAATGGGCGCCCCCAACACCGCGGCGCGCCCGCGCAACCATCCAAGTCGCCGCCGCAAGCCGCTTCACGCGACGCCGGCAACCCCGGCGCAAGAAAGGATTCACGCCATGCGCTTTATGCTTAACTGGCTCTTCACCTCGATCTCCATCGCAGTCGCCACGTTCCTCGTCCCCGGTATTCAGCCCTTCGGCTTTGCCGAGGCCTGGGTCTGCTTTGCCTTTGTGGGACTGTTCCTCAACATCGTCGATTCGTTCGTCAAACCGTTCCTCACGGTCACCTCGCTGCCGCTCACGATCATTACGCTCGGCATTTTCCAGCTCGTGCTCAACAGCTTTATGCTGGAGCTCGCCAGCTACCTGTCGGTCAACCTGTTGGGCGTCGGCATCTCCATCGCCGGCTTTGGCTCGGCCTTTATGGGCAGCATCCTAGTGTCCATCATGCGCAGCATCCTCGATAGTATTGCCGAAGAGTAGAACGACCCGACACACAAACGCATCGGACCAAATCAAAGGCCGTCCATCGCAAAATGGGCGGCCTTTGATTTGTCAAGTCTCAGAGGGCAAGAAAAACTACCATTTCCGCCCCGTCCCCAAATGACAGGTGGGCTAGATGACGTAGTCGTAGCCTTCGTTGGGGGCGACGAGCTGGTCGAGCGTCACGCCATCGAGGTAATCGTTGATGAGCTTGTCCAGGTTCTTCCACACGTCGAGCGTGGGACACTCATCAGATCGCGAGCAACCCTTACAGTCGCCATCCAGGCAGGCGACCGGCGCCAGACTGCCCTCGGTCAGGCGCAAGATCTC
>CABUQI010000155.1 GCA_902493545.1 uncultured Collinsella sp.
TGTTTATCGCCGGTTGGATGTGCACGCTCTCGCGTAATAACGTTAAGCGCGCCCTCAAATACGCAGCTGCAGCCTTGATCGTATGGATGGCAACGACACTGGTATCAGTCGACGATTCGGTAAACTTTGGCATCATTTATTGCATGGCGGCGTGCACCGCGGTGGTCGCACTCACCCGTCCGTTACTCCAAAAATTACCGAGCACGTGGGGCATCGCAGCGTGCCTTATTCTATTTGCCCTAACCTGGGGCATTCCAAAAGCGGTCTACCCACTCCCCTACCTGGCATGGCTTGGATTCCCAGGCCCGGGTTTTGTTTCGGGAGACTACTATCCGCTCATTCCGTTTGTCTTTATGTACCTTACCGGCTTTTTTACTGCCCAGGCAGTAAATGTATCAAGCCTCGAAGCGCCAGCATGGGCATACGCCAATCCCATCCCGGCGCTCGCAGTCCTCGGTCGGCATGCCTTACCGTTCTACCTGCTCCATCAGCCTGTCATTCTAGGCGTACTAGAGCTCGTTTATTCTGTACGATAGCGCTCAAGACGCGGCGCGATACGGGCCGGTAGCTTCACCACAATACGAACGCCGTCCTCAAGATATTCCTCGTGCAAAAGGGTTCCCTGCTCATGCACCAGCGTGATGAGGGCGCCCTCGCGATACGGGATATCGGCAGAGAGCAACACATCGGTGGCAGCCGCCTCACGAGCAATACGGTCGACGAGATCGTCGAGCCCCTCGCCCGTTTGGGCCGAAAACAGCACAGCCTCGGAATAGCGACGACGGAAACTTAATCGATCAACGCTATCGAGAAGATCGATTTTATTGAATACGGTCAGCGTTAAACGCTCTCCAGCGCCGATCTCATCAAGCACGCGGTCGACAGCCTCCAGCTGTCGCTCATAGTCCTCGTCAGACGCATCTACGACTTTGAGAATTAGATCGGCACCCAACACCTCGGACAGCGTGGACTTAAAGGCATCAACGAGACCATGCGGTAGCTTTTGAATAAAGCCAACGGTATCGGTAATCGTCATGCCGCGACCGCCGGGCAGGCGATACGAACGCGTCGTCGGGTCGAGCGTAGCAAACAGCTTGTCCTGCGAAAGTACCGTAGAGCCGGTCAGGCGATTGAGCAACGTCGATTTACCGGCATTGGTATAACCGGCTAACGCGACGCGAAACGCCGGTGACTCAATGCGGCTCTTGGACTGGACATCGCGACGCTGCTCAACCTGCTTGAGCTCACGACGAAGCGCGGCAATCTTATTGCGAATCAAGCGACGGTCAACCTCGAGCTGGCTTTCACCCTGGCCAAAGCGCGAACCGATGCCGCCGCGCGTCTGCTCCTTGGCAAGATGGCTCCACATGCCACGCAGACGAGGCAACAGATATTGAAGCTGCGCCAGCTGTACCTGTAGGCATCCCTCACGCGTCTGAGCATGCAGGCCAAAGATATCCAAGATCAGTGCTGTACGATCGATAATCTTTACCGGCTCACCCACGGCTTTCTCCAAATAGGATTGCTGCGAGGGCGTCAGGTCGTCGTCAAAAATAACGACATCGGCATCCATGCGATGCACCAGGCCGCACAGCTCTTCAACCTTACCGGAACCGATAAACGATTTTGGATACGGCTTAACCAGACGCTGTGACAAACGCGCCACGCACTGGGCGCCAGCCGTATGGGCCAGGCGCTCAAGCTCGTCAAGCGAACGATCGAGCGGCCATGCATTGTCGCGCCACTCAACACCAACTAATATGGCACGCTCGGGCTCGGGTGCCGTGGGAACAAGGGGGAAACGGGCCATTAGGCAGCCTCAATACGATGCAGGATGTCCTCAACGGCCTCATCGATCGTAAACTCGTCCATATCAAACCACACGATACGGTCATCGCGCTTAAACCACGAAAGCTGACGTTTGGCATAGCGACGCGAACGCATCTTGATGAGTTCGCGAGCCTCATCCATAGAAATCACGCCATTGAAAGCATCAATGATCTCTTTATAGCCAATTGCCTGCATCGAAGTAAGGGCATCTCCCAGCCCCTGGTCCATAAGACCGCGAACCTCATCAACAAGACCCTGTTCAAACATCAGATCGACACGCAGGTTAATGCGCTCGTAGAGCACCTCGCGATTACGCGTCAGACCAAACCATAGAGCATGATAATGCTCGCGCGGAACACTAAACTGACTTTTTTGCTGTGCATAGGAGATACCATCATCATGCATCTCGAGCGCACGAATCACACGGCGCACGTTATGGGGATGAATAACAGCAGCCGATTCTGGGTCGCGCTCGGCAAGCAGGGCATGCAGTTCTTCCTCGCCAATACGCTCGGCAAGCTCCTGATAGCCCACACGGCGATCGTCCTCAAGTTCACCCGAGGGAAAGTCCATCTCATCGAGGGCGGCCTTGAGATACAGCCCCGTACCTCCGCAAAAAACCGGCAGGCAACCCGAACCAAGGAGACGTTCAACATGCGCGCGAGCGTCAGCCTGATAAAGCGCAGCAGAATATGCCACACCCGGCTCTACAATGTCGACGAGACGCAGCGGCGCCGTACACTCATTGGGTGCCATCTTTGCGGTACCGATGTCCATGCCGCGATAGATTTGCATCGCATCGCACGACAGCACTTCGGACGAAAGACGAGCTGCCAAACGGTCGGCAACATCACTCTTACCAACCGCCGTCGGACCGACGATCGCAACGGCGGAAAGACCTGCCCCGGGAGCAACCATTAGCGCGGCTCACTCACAACGGAGCCGGACAAATACCAGGTCTTGGCAACGTCAACGTCAACATCAACGATCTTACCAACAAGCTGATCGATGCTGTAACCCTCGGGGATAGGCGCATGCACGGTCTGATTCTTGGGACTCTTGCCCAGCAGGACCGCGTCGTTCTTTTTACTCGTTCCCTCAATGAGCGCCGGCACCACAGCATGAAGCTCACCCTGGTTATACTCGTGTGCCGTGGTCTCGATAACCTTAACCAGGCGGTTGAAACGCTCGAGAATAACCTCATGCGGCGTGGGATCGTCAATCTCGGCGGCCGGAGTACCGGCGCGCTTGG
>CABUQI010000156.1 GCA_902493545.1 uncultured Collinsella sp.
CCAGGTGTAAGCGGCCGGTCGGGCGGTCGCCGGTGAGCATGGTGAACTTCTCGGGCGTCTTTGCCAGGCCCTCGCGAATGGCGTTGCTCTTTTGCAGCGCGACTTCGTAGCTGTTCTCGTTTGGCATGATTGCTCCTAACGTATGTTCATGGGTCAAGATGATAACGCGTTTATTGGAGGGGTGGGGCGTAAGTAGGCGAGGGGCGGGAGAGGGGTGGCTTGTGCGATGGGCGCGGCGCGGCCGCGCTTGGCCAACGGTGCCTTGGCACATCCTCGGCAGCTTGCCCTAGAGCTTGTGGTGGCGCTCTTCTTTGCGCTCCTCGGCTGCCTGCTCCTCCTGCTTAAAAGCGGGGTCGTCGGGGGTGACCAGTTCGTCCTCGTGCGTGCGCTTGTTGTAATGGTGGCGTAGTACGGGTTCAAACAGGTGCAGGTGCTTGGCGAAGGCCGCCGAGCCAATGGCGAGCACGGTAAAGATGAGCACACGCATGGGCACTTCGACCTGGTTAATCGCGGCGGCGCCGGCCGAAAGCATGATGCACCAGGCATAGATGAGCAGCACGGCCTGTTTTTGGTTGTAGCCTTCTTGGATCAGGCGGTGGTGGATGTGGCCCTTGTCGGCCTGTCCGATGCTAATGTGGGCGCGCTTGCGGCGCACAATGGCGCTAAACGTGTCGATGATGGGCACGCCGGCAACGATGAGCGGGATGATAAGCGAGGTGAGCGCGGCGGTGCGGCTCACGTTGAGCAGCGAGATGGAGCCCAGCGCAAAGCCCAGAAGCAGCGACCCCGAGTCGCCCAAGAAGATGCTTGCGGGGTTGAAGTTGTAGCGCAAAAAGGCCAGACAGGCGCCAAAGAGCGCAATGGAGAGCGCGGCGGCGTCGATGCGGCCCGAGAGAACGGCCATCGAAAACATGGTGAACGAGGCGATGCCGCAGATGCCCGTGGCCAAGCCGTCGAGGCCGTCGATGAGGTTAATGATGTTGGTGAATGCCACCAGATAGATCACGGTGATGGGATAGGCGAGCCATCCGAGCGTGATTTCGCCGGGGGCAAACGGGTTGACGATGACGCCGATCCGCAGGCCGCCGATACAGGCGATAAGCGCGGCGAGGACCTGTCCGGCCAGCTTTTGCTTGGGCTTGAGCTGGAAGACGTCGTCGATAGCGCCGGTCGCAAAGATGACGGTAAAGGAGAGCGCCAGCATGGGATAGCTAATGTGAAGGCGCGGGTGCGGCACCAGGACGGGTGGCCAGCCTAGGTGCCAGGTGCCTAGGATTTGCACAATGCAGGCAACGACCAGGCCCAAAAACACCGCCGTTCCGCCCAAACGCGGGATGGGCTTGGTGTTGATGCGGCGCTTAGAAGGATAGTCGACGGCATCGAGCTTAATTGCCAAGCGCTTGACCAGGGGCACCGCGAGGAAGGTCGTGATAAAGGCCGCCGCTGCCACGCATAGGTACGGTATGTAGCTCGGGGATGAAGCCATGAATCTAAAAACCGCCAAGCGTCGAAGGAAAAGGTCAGAAGAACGCCATGCGCAAAGGGCATAGCCGAACCATAATACTCGACCAAGGGGGGTGCATGTAATTGCACGCAGCGATAATCACGCGCTTACCAGATATTGGGATGTTGTCGATGGCTTGCCGGGATGCCGACGGGGATCCATATGGACTGTAATGGTGTTTTTCGGCAAAAGAAAACCACCCCCCACGTTACGAAAATGAACCCACCTAAAACAGGTGGGTGCCCTCATCGACTGTTCCAGCGTCCTTAACAACGAAGGATACCTGTACTAGGCACGACTGTGTGGGCTCCCTAAATAAACGCGACGGTTCACCCAGTTGCTCCGCGGGGGGCGGAATACCTACATCATAAAGCGGCACTTTGTGGATTCCAGTCTTGACATTACAAAAATCGTGTCGGACGATTACGGCGCCTTGGGCTCGAGCCGTCTGTGGGGTTGATCCCTTTACGTTTGAGCTGCTGAATCGTTGTTTTGGAGCATGGTTTTATGCCGACGTCGTTGACCGAACTTTTTTCGCCCGCCTGCCATTTGTGTCCGCGCCGTTGCGGTGCGGCGCGCGATGAGGGCGCGCGCGGCGTATGCGGTGCTAACGACACGCTCAGGGTGGCCCGCGCGGCGCTTCATATGTGGGAGGAGCCGCCTATCTCGGGCGAGGCCGGTTCGGGCACGATCTTCTTTAGCGGTTGCTCGCTTAAATGTATCTACTGCCAGAACCACGAGATCTCGACCGGCAATTTTGGCCTTGAGATTTCGCCTGAGCGCCTAGTCGAGATTATGCTGGAACTGCAGGACCAGGGTGCCAACAACATCAATTTGGTGACGGCGACGCACTATGCGCACCTGTTGCCTGCCGCGATTGCCGCGGCACGGATGCGCGGGCTAGTCATCCCGATCGTCTACAACACGAGTGGTTACGAGCGTGCGAGTGCCGTGGCGGCGCTGGGCGACCTGGTCGATGTGTGGCTCACCGACTTTAAATATGCCGATGCCGGGCTTGCGCAGTCGCTTTCTCATATTAAGGACTACCCGCGCGTGGCCGTGTCGGGTCTGGCCCAGATGGCGCGCGAGATCGATCGCCGCGGGGGAGAGCTGGTGGATGACGACGGGCTCATGAAGCGCGGCATCATCGTACGCCACCTGGTGCTGCCGGGGCATGCGGATGACTCGTGCCGCGTGTTAGACCTGGTGTGGCAGACGGTGGGCGACGTGCCGATCTCGGTCATGAACCAGTACACCCCCAATGCACTCATGCGCGAGCAAGGCGGCGAGTTGGCACGCGCCGTGACGCGCGAGGAGTACGAGCAGGTGCTCGATCATGCCGACGACCTGGGCTTTACGACGATGTTCTGGCAAGAAGGCGGCGCGGTGGACGAGAGCTTCACCCCGGCGTTCGACACCACCGGCGTTCTTACTAGTGCAAAGTAGCGCGTTCGCCGATGATTTTTCTGGGACGGGGATTAAAAAATCATCGAGAGGATCGCCTGTTCGAAAAGTTGCCAAAATAGCCGCGCTCCAAAAAGACTGGTTATTGGGCGTTGACAGTTGGCGAGCC
>CABUQI010000157.1 GCA_902493545.1 uncultured Collinsella sp.
GATATGAGACAAACGGGTGGTAGCCGTACCGGCTACCACCCGTTTTTGCTGGACATATGTTGCGTAAATCGTTTTGTCGCAGCCTTCTGTGCACTCGAATTTCGGAAGTGCGGGAAAAAACGCGAACCTCCTGAGCACACCGCCTTTTTAGACTCTCACGACCTGCGGTTTTGTTGTAAAAAAAGCCGGTCTGGTCGGCGAATCCCGATTTTTCCCCGCACTTCCGAAAACAGCGGTTCAGCAGCGTCAAAAAATGCCCTCAAAATCGAGAGTTAATGAACAGATGTAGCCGTTCGCCGCAAATTACCGTCCGTTTATAGAACCCACCCCCAGCGTGCAGTCCCCTTACGGTTGAATAAATACACATCTATGGAATTACGTAAGAGAGGACTGTTCCTATGAGCTACAAGACCGTTTGTGTTGCCGGCGGCGGCGTGTTAGGAAGCCAGATTGCCTTTCAGGCTGCCTACTGCGGCTTTGATGTAACGATTTGGCTGCGCAGCGAGGGCAGCATCGGCCGCACCCAGCCCAAGATCGATCATGTGCGCGAGGAGTACATCGCGGCAATCGAGGGTATGGCGGACGGTACGGGCGAGTGGTGTGCCGGTATCGCCGATAGCGACCAGACCTTCGACAGGGAGGCGGCGCTCGCCGCCGTTGAGCGTGCCTACTCCACACTCAAGCTGGAGCTCGACCTCGCCAAGGCCGTTGCCGACGCCGACTTGGTCATCGAGTCTATGGCCGAGGACACACAGGCAAAGATCGACTTCTACAAGAAGATTGCCCCGGTTCTCCCGCAAAAGACCGTCATCGTCACAAACTCTTCCACGCTGCTGCCGAGCACCTTTGCCAAGTACACTGGTCGCCCCGAGAAGTACCTGTCGCTGCACTTTGCCAACTCCATCTGGAAGAACAACATGACCGAGGTCATGGCACAGGACCAAACCGACAAGCGCTACTTCGACGAGCTCGTCGACTTCGCCAACGACATTCGCATGCTGGCGCTTCCCGTCAACAAGGAAAAGAACGGCTACCTGCTCAATTCCATGCTGGTGCCGTGGCTGCTCTCGGGCCTTGACCTGTATGTCTCGGGCGTCAGCGACCCCAAGAGTATCGACCTCGCATGGACGCGCGGCACTGGCGCTCCCAAGGGCCCATTCCGCGTATTCGACACCGTGGGTATTCAGACGGCCTACAACATCGTTATGCAGTATCAGAAGGTCCCGGGCCTGGTGAGCCCGTTGCTCAAAAAGATGATGATGCCCTACAACTTTAAGGCTATGGCGTCCGTCCTCAAGAAGATGCTCGACGAAGGCAAGCTGGGCGAAAGCTCGGGCGAGGGCTTCTTCAAGTACTAAAAAATGACCTCTCGGGGACGGAGGAAAACGGATCATTTTCGTCCGCCAACAGTGAGAAGATGGATCCAGAAATAGAAAGGAGTGGCAATGGGCCGGCTCGGGCTTTGAGGACAAGTTGCTGCAGGCCCAGGGCGATTTTTCGCTCAACGCGGGCCAGCACAGCGTGACGTATCTGCCGAGTTCTGACATGGCAACGACCGGTCGCTACCAGGTGCTGCTGTACGACAACAACTTTGGTGCGGCTGAGAGCTATCCCAAGTTCGACTGGGGCCAGCTGGGCGCCGCGGTGGTGACCGACTACAACAAGGGCACGCATTCGTTTGGGCGCATCTTTACAGTGGACGAGACGGCGCGCACTTACGAGCTTGAGGACCAGATCGCAGTGCCGTTCTCGGGTTACGTAAGCAGTGCGCAGCGCGTCGGCGATTCGAATAGTATGCTCGTGGCTTCGGGCCAGGCCAAGACCTTCACCGAGTACGACCGCTACGGACTGCCCATCGCCACCTACGAGATGGAAGCCGAAAAGTACATCTACCGCGTGTACAAGTACGACCTGTAGGGCCGCGCTCTGCATCACTTCACGTCAAATTCCACGCGATCGAGTTCAGGCACGTTGAGGTCGATGAGCTTGCGAGCGACGTGACGGTCGTGTGCCCCAAGCGCCTCGCCTGTCGTCACATGGGCGACAATCTCGCGCTCGACGATGCCCTCTTCCTCGCCTTCGTTAGCCGAGGTTTCGACGGCGACGGTGTAGTCCTTAAAGCC
This sequence comes from uncultured Collinsella sp., assembly GCA_902493545.1. GTDB lineage: Bacteria > Actinomycetota > Coriobacteriia > Coriobacteriales > Coriobacteriaceae > Collinsella. The sequence continues at coordinate 2,124 of CABUQI010000157.1, forward strand.
CGGTAGCACCGCCGCAAGCTCGCGCGTGGTTTCGGTGACGCCGTAGCCGTCCTGCACGCCGGACTGCGCCGAGCCAATAGACCCCGCCGTCATAACGATGCAGGGGATGGCAAAGACTACCGTGCCCACAATGATGCGGCGGCGCACCTTGCGTGATAGCTCGTCGACCTCGGCATCTTCCTCGGCAGTCACAATGCCGTCGCCGTTGAGGTCGCGCTTGAGCGGCACGCGCAATAGAAGCAGCACGGCTTCGGCAGCCAGCGCGATAAAGACCACGTTGATGCCAAATTCATAAAGCGCCGAGAGAAACAATGACCCGCTTGCGATGGCGATGCCATAGCCCGCCGCGCACAGGGGCGGCATGAGTGCGGTCGCCACAGCCACCCCGGCGATGAGCGTGGCGGGTTCCTGGTCGCGCGAGTTGCCCAGGCCGCCCGCAAAGCCGCCCGCGAGCGCGACGGCAAGGTCCCATACAGTGGGTGTCGAATTGTCGATGATGGCGGCCGTGGTGGTGCCAAGGGGCGAGAGCTTAAAGTACAACGTGGACGTGACCAGGCAAAAGACCATCTGCAGCGCGAGGCCGGCGACGGCCTCAAGGGTGATCTCGCGGTCGAGCGTGGCGATGCCGTATGCCATGGCAAGGACCGAGCCCATGAGCGGGCAGATGAGCATGGCGCCTACAATGGCGATATCCGAGTCGATATCGAGGCCGACGCTCGCGATGAGCATAGCGATGATGAGGATGCACAGGTGAGAGCCGGTCAGGCGCGCCCCGTTTACAAAGCGCTTGCGAATCACGTGATAGGGCGCGCGTCCCTCGCGAATGTTGAATGCCTGCTTTAGAAAGCGGCTTGCGTTCTTCATGGCCTCGCTGTGGGCGGGGCGGATGCCATGGCGCCGATGATGGCGCTCGCGCAGTCGCTTGAGCTGTTGTTTATCGAGTTCCATG
>CABUQI010000158.1 GCA_902493545.1 uncultured Collinsella sp.
CGGGCTTCTTTACGCTGGGCGCCGACAAGCCGTTCATTATGGTCGAGAACCTGGACACCTACGACGAGATCGTCAAGCTGCTGCGTGGCCGCAAGCACGCCAAGCTCTTTGGCATCAAGGTGGGCGGCGTGATTTTTGGCGGCGGATGCAAGGCGAGCGTCTCGCATGCCTTGGACGATTATCTGGCCGAGATTGGCTATCGCTTTAACTACGTCTACTACGTAGGCGATATCGATCGCGAGGGCGCGCGCATCGTCGAACAGGCTCGCAATGCCAATGTGGTTGAGATTCGCCTGCATGCCGGCATGTACCGCGCCATGCTCGCCGAGCATAAGCGTCGCGTGAAGGCCGGCGGCGAGTGCGAGCCCGCGGCTGCCAACCAGGGCGTGCCGCAGAACCTGGCAGCGACGATCAAGGATCTGCCCATGGTTACGCGCGTGCAGTTCCGCAACGTGCTACGTGAAGGCGGGCGCATTCCGCAGGAGATCCTGATGACCGCAGACTATCGGGATGGCGACTCGGGAAGCTTCGACCGCATGCTCAACAACTAGGGCGTTCGGCCCCGGGAGAGTGGGGACACCGGCTTAGGTTTCCTGCTCTACAGTCCTGCTCACGACGGAGGCCACATTAAGTGGCCTCCTGTTCGTGCGGAACTCGCGATAAACCTAAGCCGGTGTCCCCACTCTCCCGGGGCCTGTGGTTACTTGGTTGTTGCATGCGGCTCGCTTTTCGGAACAGGGCTGATAATTCTAGATGCAAGGCGCTCTTGGTCGTTATGGGCCTGGGGCGTCTGTCTTATATAGGTAGATTCCTTGCGGGTTCGAATCCCTCCGCTTGCTCACAAGAAAAGCCTCCCGATCGGCTATGCGTTCGAGAGGCTTGTTTCTTTGGCTGGGACGGAGGGATTCGAACCCCCAACAGCCGGCACCAAAAACCGGAGTTCTACCGTTGAACTACGTCCCAATGTGTGGTGTTGCCCAAAAGCAACTCGTTTAGTTTACCTAATCTGCGAGGGCATCGCAAACGCCATCGAGCAGGCGTACGGCGAGTGTCTGTGCGTCGCTGGCCGTGAAGGTGCCGTTGTAGCGCGTCATGCCCGTGAGCTCAATGCGAATGCGTGCCGGCTTCTGCTGCGCGGCGACATTGGCAGTGCGGATGCGCTGGGCCAGGTTGTGGCACTCGGCGAGGGCAATCGTGGCGCGCGGTGCGGCGTCGGCGGGCAGCTCGTCGCTTGCGATCTCGAGCACCAGGTCAACGTCGGTTGGGACCTCGGAGTCGCAGAGCATCATGCCGCTGTTGTCGGTCGTTGCCGTGGCTATATTCCACATGCGCGACGCAACGCTGCGTGCGATGGGGTCCTCGCCGATAACGGCAATCTGGAAGCGCTCGAGCACGTTGGCGGCGCGAGCAAAACCGATACGGGACTCGGCTTCGGTGACCGAGGGCTTGCCCTCCCACACATGGTGCAGGCGGTTGATGTAGGCGTAGGTGTCCTGGAAGGCCATGCCGTCGGCAAACAGGCCGACATTTTCCTGGAACTGCTGCAGGGCGGCCTCGGTATGCGGACCAAAGTAGCCGTCGTCTTCGCCACAGGCAAAGCCCAAAACGTTGAGAGCGCGCTGCAGGGCCTGCACATCGGCGCCATGGAAATTGGGCATGCGCAGATAGAGAGTGCGGTCGCCCAGCTTATACGAAGCGTCTACAAGGGCGCTCCAGCAGGGGATATCGACGGCATGACCGGCAGCAAGGCCGCTGTCGAGCCTGAAGGTGCTGACGGCCTGCTCAGTGGTGGCTCCAAAGTACTTGTCGGTGACTTCGGCGGCATCAATCGTGTAGCCGAGCTGCAGGAGACGAGACTGCACGTCCTCGACGGCTGCTCCTTGCATGCCCGTTGTAATAGGTTCCATGAACGAACCCCTTTCGGCGTACCATTCGTACTATTTGAGCGTCTGTCGGATAGACAACGCAAAGGGATGCATAAACATGCACTCAACAGTGTAGCAAGTTGTGCCTAAATACGCTGCTGACAGGTTTTATAACCCCCGTTAGTTAAGACGCTCCACAAAGAAATCTGCCATGGAGAGGAACAGCTCGCGTGCGTGCGGATCAAGCTCAACGTTCTCGATGGCCGCTTTGGCCTTAGCGGTCAGGTCGAGCGCGTAAGTGTGGGCGTAATCGATGGAGTCGGTCTCCTGGAAGATCTCCACGGCGCGTGCGAGCTGCGCGGGATCATCGGTGCCCGAGGAAAGAATCGCCTCGACCTCGTCGTGGTGGCGCTCATCAGAGAGGGCGTGTACGGCGACAAGCGTGCGCTTGCCCTCGGTGATGTCGGTGCGGAAGTCCTTGTTGGCGGCTTCCTTAGTGCCGACAAGGTTGAGCAGGTCGTCCTGAATCTGAAAGGCAAGGCCTGTGTGCAGGCCAAAGGCGCGCAGCGCTTCGATTTGCTCATCGCTGCCGCCGCCGATAATGGCTCCGGCGGCAAGCGGCGTGGCTCCGCTGTAAAACGCGGTCTTGTGCGTCGCCATGTCCAGGTAGTCATCAACCGAGATATCAAAGCGCCCGTCGCGGACCCAACCCAGGTCGAGTGCTTGACCCTCGATGGTGCGGACGATCATCTCGGTAAGCTCGTGGAGCACGCGCAGCTTCACGTCGGACTCCAACGTAGGGTCGTCGAGAACCGTCTTGGTGACCATGGTGAGCGCCAGGTCGCCACAATTGATGGCAAGGCCCGTGCCCTCGGTAAGGTGCATACAGGGCTTGCCTCGACGAAGCTGTCCGTTGTCGGCGATGTCGTCGTGGATCAGCGCGCCCGACTGGAAATGCTCGATGGCTGCCGCGGCGCTGCGGGCACTCTCGAAGCTACCGCCCACTGCGGTTGCGGCGAGCATGCAGATAAGCGGGCGGTGGCGCTTGCCGGCGTTGGCCGTAAAAGCCGAGAGCGGCGCATACAGGTAGCGCTCGATATCGGCAGAGGTCGCCTGTCCGTCAAAGAACGTGGCCAGATAGTCGTTAATCTGGTCAAAGTGCTGGGCTAAAAAGCTGGTAAACGGACTGGACACGGGTTCTC
>CABUQI010000159.1 GCA_902493545.1 uncultured Collinsella sp.
ATCTGTCGCTCGGTAAAAAGGAAACCAAGACGCCCAACCGCATGATGCGGCACGTACTCGACGATACGCACGCGATGGAAGAGCTGCTTATCGAGCGTGACATTCCAACAACGCTGGAGCTCAACCCCGGCAATCACTTTGCCCAAACTGACCTGCGCATGGCGCGCGGCATCCACTGGATACTGACGCATTAAAAATGGCGTCCACGCGTACATACGCATGGACGCCATTTTTTGATTTAGCTGAACACAACTACTATTCGACAGTCTCCTCGAGTTCAGATACGGCGGGCGTCGAGGACTGGGACATGGATGTCCTTTCATGATGGAAGGGCGATCAGGCATATCGGATAACCTGCCCGAACGATACGATCCGAACCATTGTACGTGATACGCCATGTCTCGCACGCGCCATCACCTGCGAACGGTAACGTTACTTCCAAACGCGCTCGGCAATGCGCTTGACCAGCGCGATCTTTGCCCACTGCTCGTCCTCGGTCAGCTTGTTGCCAATCTCGCAGCTGGCAAAGCCGCACTGGAGCGACAGGTACAGATTCTCGAGCGGCACGTACTTTGCGGCTTCGCGGATGCGCTCGACGATAACATCCTCGTTCTCGAGCTCTGCCGCCTTGCTGGTTACCAAGCCCAGCACGACCTTCTTGCCGGGAGCAACATACTTGAGCGGCTCAAAGCCACCGGCGCGCGGCGTATCGAACTCAAGGTAGAACGCGTCGACATCCTCGTGCGCAAACAGGTACGGTGCAATGGGATCGTAACCACCCTCGAAGGCATACGTGGAGTGATAGTTGCCGCGGCACACGTGCGTGTTGATGACCAGATCGTCGGGCTTGCCCTCGATGGCGGCGTTGTTGAGCGCCACGCCCAGCTCGCTTACCTTTTGCAGGTCGACCGGGCTCATGCCGGTTTTGGCGACAAAATCGGTATCGCAGTAGATGCCCCAGGTGCAGTCATCAAACTGGATGTTGCGGCAGCCTGCTGCGTACAGGTCGGCGATCACCGTGCGATAAGCGGCCGCAATGGCGTCGGCAAGTTCCTCATCGGTCTTATAGACAGCGCGCAGGCTCTCCTGCTGGCCGTCGCAGCGATCGAGCGTGACCTCAGAGAACGTCTGGATCGGCGCCGGAATGGTCTGGCGTGCGACCTGGCCCTCCCCCTCAAGCGCCTTGACGAACTTAAAATGCTCGACGAACGGGTGGTTCTCGCCGCTAATGGGACCAGTAACCACGGCGGTGTCGGCCGTCGTCTCCTCATCATGGAACATATAACCCGTGCGTGAGGTGCGGCGCTCAATGCCGTTAAGGCCCCACATAAAATCGAGGTGCCAGTAGCTGCGGCGGAACTCGCCATCGGTGATCACCTGCAGGCCGGCGGCCTTCTGCTTGGCCACCAAATCGCGAATGGCATCGTCCTCGACGGCCTTAAGGCCGGAAGCGTCGAGTTTACCCGCGACATAGGCGGCACGGGCGTCCTTTACAGCCTGCGGACGAAGAAAGCTGCCGACGATATCGGCGCGAAACGGCGCGTTCGGTTGAATCGAAGTGCTCATAGATATCTCCCTTTGCATTGGTTGCTTTACTGGGACAGAGTATGAGCGCTCATATGACCATCGTAAAATATACGTTTATAACAGTTTGATATAGATGTTTCCTATATCAGTCTGGACTGTCATAAAGAGACTTGAACCGTGCGGAGCACAGCAGCCTAGATATGCTGACGAATCGCGTCGATATAGGCCCGACCGTAGCGCGTAAGCGTCGTGTTCTTGCGCGTGATGATGCCAATCTCCATGTACTCGTCCACGTCGAGCGGAATCGAGATAATGCCGGGGCCGTTGAGCTCGTGGCTGATCACGCCCGAGCATACCGTGTAGCCGTTGAGGCCCATGGCCAAATTGAACAACGTCGCACGGTCGCGCACGCGGATATTTTTGCGACGCTCGAACGTCGAGGTCAGCTCCTCGGAATAGTAAAACGAGTTGTAGCTGCCCTGCTCGTAGGACAGGAACGGGTAGTCTTCCAGATCCTCGAGCGTCACGCTGGAGCGGTCCGCCAGCGGATGGTCGGCGCAGACGAAGACATGCGGCGTGGCGCAGAAGAGTCCTTCGAACACGAGCTCGTTGGCCACCAGCATGCGCTCGATGACCTCGCGGTTGTGCTCGGACAGATATAGGATGCCCAGCTCGCTTTTCATGTGCGCGACATCCTCGATAATCTCGTGGGTCTGTTCCTCGCGCAGGGTAAAGTCGTAGCGCGCGGCATCGAACTCGCGGATCACGTCGACAAACGCGTTGACGGCAAAGGAATAATGCTGGCAGCTCACACTAAAGTGCGGCACCTGCTCGGATGCGCCCTTGTACTTGCCCTCGAGCAGGTCGGCCTGGTCGAGTACCTGGCGCGCATAGCCCAAGAAGGTCTCGCCTTCCTCGGACACAATGACGCCCTTGTTGGTGCGCTCAAAGATGTGCACACCCATCTCGTTTTCGAGATCGCGGATCGATGCGGTAATCGAAGGCTGCGACACAAAGAGCCGGCGCGAGGCCTCGGTAATGCTGCCGCATTCGGCAACTTTGACGACATATCTGAGCTGCTGGAGCTTCATGGCTGTCTCCTTAGCTGTTAGTGAGATTCGCGTCGGCAGTACCCGGCAGGCGCATAAACGGCGGCATCTCCCCCGTCGCGGCGCAGGCGGCAATCTGATGCAGGACTCCGGCGACCGCATCATCCACCGCGGCGCCGATATGCCAGCGCGCGGCAGCCGTGACGGCCTCGTTGGCATTGGCGACTGCAACGGAGTTGGGAACGGCATCGATCATGGGCAGATCGTTATCGGAATCGCCAAATACGGCCACCTCGTCGGGCGTCAGGCTCAAGGCGCGCGCCAGCTCCAGCGCAGCGCAGCCCTTGTCCCAACCTGCTGGAAGGATGTCAAACAGGCGCACTCGGTTGTTGGGAAACACAAGCGAGAGTTCCGGCACCTCAACGGCAACGCGCTCGCGTAGCTCCGCGAGCTCCTCACGCGAACGGGCACTCCAGATATTCGCCTT
>CABUQI010000160.1 GCA_902493545.1 uncultured Collinsella sp.
GTGTCCACGCCGCGCACCACGATCAACGAACTCTCCACGCCCAGCTCCTCGGCGGCAATCTGCGCCAGGATCGTGTCGACGCCCATGCCGTTATCGGTGGCGCCGGTGCCGATGGTAATGAAGCCATCCTCTTCCAAGCGCATGTCGATGCCGGCGATGTCCACGTTGGAGATGCCCGAGCCCTGCATGGTGAGCGCGCAGCCCAGGGCGCGCACGCGGTCGCCCAGGTCGACGGCCAGCGGCTTATCGCGCCAGCCGATCATGTCCATCGCACGCAGCAGGCAGCGGTCGAGCGCGCAGGCGTTGAGCTTCTCGTTGTAGTACTGCGGCATGATCTCGCCCTCGCGCACAATGTTCTTAAGGCGCAGGTCGGCGGGGTCCATGTGCAGCATGTCGGCGAGCTCGTTGACGGCGCTCTCCACGGCAAACTGGCCCTGGGTGGCACCGTAGCCGCGATACGCGCCGCCGCGGTTGGTGTTGGTGTAGACGGCGTCCCAGCTAAAGCGGCTCGCCTTCACATGGTTGTAGATGGGCAGGCTCTTGTGGCCCGAAAGGCCGATCGTCGTGGTAGCGTGCTCGCCGTACGCGCCGGCGTTGGACAGCGTGTGCAGATCGATGGCCGTGATGGTGCCGTCGTTCATGGCGCCCAGCTTAACGGTCATCTGCATCTGGTGGCGCGAGTTGCCCGCGGTGATGGTCTCCTCGCGGGTGTAGCAGCAGTAGCTCGGACGGCCGGTCTGCTGGGTAACGAATGCCACGAAGATCTCGCAGCAGCCCGTCTGCTTGGAGCCAAAGCCGCCGCCGATGCGCGGCTTAATGACCTGCACCTGCGACTGCGGAATGTCGAGCGACTGCGCGACCATGCGGCGCACGTGGAAGGGCACCTGCGTAGAGGTGGTCACCGAAATACGCCCGAACGCGTCGGTCGTCGCGAAGGCGCGAAAGGTCTCCATGGGTGCGGTCTGCGTGGCCTGGCTGGTGTAAGTGCGGGTAAAGACAATGTCGCTCTGGGCGAAGGCCTCGTCCAGGTTGCCAAAATCGCTGGTACCGCTGCACACCAGGTTGCGAGCAACGTCGCCGCCCTGCGGGAACATAAAGGTCACGTCGCCCTCGGGGTGGACCACGATGTCGTTATCGAGCGCCTTGGTAAAGTCGAGCAGCGGCTCGAGCACCTCATAGTCAACCTTGATGAGCTTGAGCGCCTTGTCGGCAGCCTCCTCGGTCTCGGCGGCGACGATCGCCACCTCCTCGTTTTGGTAACGGACGAGGTTCTCGAGAATTAGGCGGTCGTAGGGACTCGGCTGCGGATAGCTCTGGCCAGCGATGGTAAAGCGGCGCTGGGGCACGTCCTCATAGGTGTAGACGTCCACGACGCCGGGCACCTTCAGGGCGCGCGACGTATCGATGGAGCGGATCTTGGCGCGGGCATACGGGCTGCGCTTGAGTTTGACAATGAGCGCACCAGCGGGCACCATATCGCCGGTGTAGACGGGACGACCCTCGAGCAGGGCCTTCGAGTCCTTCTTGGGCTGCTTCTTGGTGATCTGCTTGTACGCGACACCGTCGGAGCTCGTCTCGTTGACGGGCAGCTCGGGCATCTCAAAGCCAACCTGCACGCCAGACTCATTGAGGAAGCGCACGATGGCGCGCAGCTGGCTCTCGTAACCGCTGCAACGGCAGAGGTTGCCGGCGAGCTGGCGCGAGAGTTCCTCGCGCGTGGCGACGAGGCTCGGGTCCTCCTTGGCGGCGCGGGCAAGCGCCAGCACGTTCATGATGAGGCCGGGGGCGCAAAAACCGCACTGCTCGGCGCCTTCGGCAGCCATCGCACGGGCGAGCGCCTCGGACTCGGCCTTGAGGCCCTCGAGCGTGGTGATGGTATGGCCCTCGACGCGAGCGGCGGGAACCGAGCAGCTCAGCACCGGGTCGCCGTCGAGCCACACCGTGCACAGGCCGCAGTTGGTAGTCTCGCAGGCGCAGCGCACCGACGCGCAGCCCTGCTCGCGCAGCAGCGCAAAGAGCATGGTATCGGGGGCAATCTGAACCTTGACCTTGCGGCCGTTGAGCGTAAAGGAAAGATCGATGAGTTTGGCAGCCATTAGCGCACCTCGCTAGAATCGACGCCGGACACGCGGCGGCAGGAATACTCGTCCGTGGCAAACTTAGGAATCTGCACGCCCTCGAGCTCGCGGGCAAGCGCGGCCGAAAGCTCGATGCCGGCGGCGCGGCGCACGGCCAGGATGGCGAGCGGGGCCGAGATGCGGCGACGGTAGTCGGCCGAGCCCCACAGGTTGGTGCCGTAGCTCAGGGAACGCACGGATGCGGCAAGGGCGAGAAGCTCGTCCTCGGAAGGCTGCTCGCTGGTGAGGCCAGATGCCTCGCCCTGCAGCAAGGTCGCGCGCAGCGGGCGGGCGCCCACAGTGACATGCCAGCTGTTGTTCCACCAGGCGGCGGTGACGTTTAAGGAGGGGAAGTCGGTCGCGGCCTTGCGCACGGCCTCGTAGCTCGCACGGTAATCGTGCTTGACGACCACGACATGCTCGATAACGTCGCGCACGTAGCCCATGTCCACGAACTCGGCGAGCGGCACGCGGCCGGCGCCCGTCAGCTCAACATAGGAATCGAGCGCGAGGAAGGCGGAGAGAACATCCGAGAAGCCAAAGCGGCCGTAGATGCTGCCGCCCACCGTGGCGGTATTGCGCAACTGCACGCCCACGATATCGTGGACGGCGAACTCAAAGACATTGTTGACAAGCGCGTTGAGCTCGGCATGACGCTCGAGCTGGCGCAGGGTGCACATGGCACCGATGCGAAACTCGGTCTCGGTCTCCTCGATCTGATCGAGTCCACAGGCCGAAAGGTCAATCGCCGTCGCCACGCGACGCGAACCCAGGCGCATCCAAATGCCGCCGCCCACAATCTTATTGTTGCGGTTCTTCTGTAAGAGCTCATAGGCTTCGGCCGCGTTTCCAACACGGACGTAGGTACCGAACTTGAGCACGTTCTCCCCCATCTCT
>CABUQI010000161.1 GCA_902493545.1 uncultured Collinsella sp.
CCAGAAGAGACCATCCCGTCGAAAGCGAAATCTGTGAAGTCCCTCACCTCTTTTGCAAAGCGCTCAGCCCAGCTTGCCGCCGGCTTTGTCTGCGCTATCGCCCTTGCCGCTGGCGTGCCCACCGTCGCCGGCGCCCAAGTGCTCACGACCGACAATGTTTGCGGCAAAACCGCCGATGCGCGCGGTATCACGGCCGAAAACCTGCCCGATATCGATGCGACCAATGCCCTCGTCATGGGCAAAGACGGCACCGTCTACTATGGGCGCGGCGCCGATGAGCAGGTCAAGATTGCCTCGATCACCAAGGTCATGACCGCAATCCTAACCGTCGAGAATTGCAAGATGGACGAGAAGGTCACGGTGAGCAACGCCGCAGCCACCGTGGGTAATTCGACCGCCGGCTTGCTCGAAGGCGACGAGCTTACCGTGGAGCAGGCACTGCGCGGCCTGATGATTCCCTCGGGCAACGACGCCGCCATCGTGCTCGCCGAATATGTGGGCAAGAAAATCGACCCTAAGACCAAAGACGCCGAGGCCACATTTGTGAAGGCCATGAACGAGCGCGCTAAGAAGCTCGGCTGCACCGGTACGCTTTTTGAAAACCCGCATGGTCTGGACTTTGATGAGTGGGCTGGCGATATGCACTCAACCGCACACGACGTAGCGCTGATGATGCAAGAGGCCATGAAAAACGACACGATCCGCGAGGTCGTAGCGAGCGAGGATTCCTGTATCGAGGTCACGGGCGCCGACGGCACCGACCATTCGCATTCCATGGACACGCATAACTATTTGCTGGGCCAAGATGGCAACATCGGCGGCAAGACTGGCACCACCGACGACGCGGGCTATTGCTTTACGAGCGCCTACAACCGCGACGGCGACGAGATCTGCACCGTTATTTTGAACTCCACCACCACCGATCAGCGCTTTACCGATACCGCCACCCTTGCCAACTGGTACTACGACCACAAGGTGACGGTCGCAATCGCCAACACGCAGGAAAAGACCGCCAACGGCAACCCGCTCATGGCACGCATTAGCCAGACAGATTGGACGGACAAGACAATCGACGCCACGCTCGCCGACCCCGCCGCGCAGGCAACGGTGTTCTCACTCGCCGGCGAAGTGACCGAAAAGGTTAGCTACGATGACCTTTCGGGCACGGTGCATGTTGGCGACAAGGTGGGCAGCGTTACGCTCAAGCAGGACGGCACCAAGGTCGCCGTCATGGACCTGGTTGCCGACGAGGAAGGCGCAGGGCCCAATCCCATCGAGTGGCTGCTCGTGAAGCTTGACCGTCTGGGCCGCCGCATCGACAACCGCCCACTTGCGGCAGAGAGCGAGACCGTAGCCAAGGCTCCTGAGGTGTAGAGCGCAAGAATAATCAGCCCACTGAAAGGAGGCGTCCGAAAGGATGCCTCCTTTTTTGAGGGTTCGAATCCCCAGCCGCCATTCTTGATAACAAAAAAGGGCCCCAAATGGGACCCTTCTTTCAATTCATACTGGCGGAGAGCTGGGGATTTCCGGGCATGCTACGCATGCCCTCCGGCTTCAAAGCCTGGCGGCTTTTCGCCCACGGGCTACAAACGCTTTCGCGTTTGCTTAACGCCCGCGCCCTCTCGGGTTCGAATCCCCAGCTAACGTGGTTCAACTAAAAAAGGGTCCCTTTCGGAACCCTTCTTTAAAGTCTTACTGGCGGAGAGCTGGGGATTCGAACCCCAGATGCCCTTTTGGGGCATACTCGCTTAGCAGGCGAGCACCTTCGGCCTCTCGGTCAGCTCTCCGTAACAGCCGTTCTATAGTAACCAAACAGTCGAGGATGGGCAAGAGGGAATTTGGAGCGATTCCATTTTTACCTTTCCCGCACCGCCTCCAACAAATAGTCGCGCATATACGGAATTGCAAACGAAACACAGCCATAGCCCGCAGGCTCAATCAGTCCCGTATCGATCAGACGTTTGCGATACGACCCGACTTTATTCGCCGGCAATCCCATCTTTTTGGCAATATCACCGTTCGTAATCTCGCCGCCTTCGCATTGCGCCATCGCCGCGAGATATTGAAACTGCCGCTCCGATACCCTGCGCAGCGCGGGGGCAATCACCATGGCATTGAAACTATCAAGAGCTGCCTGGACACCCTTGCGAGCTGCCTCTTCACTCACGCTCTCCGACCCGCTGCGCGCAGCAACCTGCCAAGCGTAATATCCGACCAACTGGACCATAAAGGGATAGCCTGCCGAAGCCTTTGTTAAAAGCTCAGCAACGCCTTCGTCGAGTTCCTTGCCCGCTCGTCTCATTGTTTCCTCAAACGATCCGCCGACTTCAAAATCGGAGAGACGAGTGAGTTCAATATGTTTCGCCCGCTGAAGGAACGTAAGGGTATCATCAACCACCACGCCATCCACCGAGGTTGGCAAACCAGCGAATGCAAAGGCGACATTCGCCCCTTGGCGAATCAAGAGCTGCATTTCATTACCCAGCTCGCGCATTTCCTCAGTTGAGGCGTCCTGAATCTCATCGAGTGTGATGAGCAAACCACCTCGCTTCGCGGCACCGTACATCGCCTCGCCCAGATGAGAGGCTGACTTCGACAGCTCCACGGAGCCAAGGCTGACTCCTAAAATTGATGGGGAAATCGACATTGATGCAAGACGAACATTTCGCTGCAGAGCCTCGAGAATTCTGTCGCAAAAACCGGCATTTGAGGCGACGTCGACAACCTCGAATCCTTTTTTGCGCGCAAGATCGCCCAATGCGTTGAGGAGCACCGTTTTACCCGTGCCTCGGACACCCGAGATGCGCATGAGTCGATCGGGGGCACCAGGGCCATTCTCAAGAGCCTCGGCAAAGTCATCCAAAACAGCGTCGCGTCCGATAAGCTCAGGTGGATTCATGCCCGCTGTTGGCTTAAAGGGATTAATAGCTTTTGACATTCGACCTCCTCTGCCAGTTTTAACAACTTTAACAAAGTTTAGCAACTTTAGCAGAGTTTAACAGGTTTAG
>CABUQI010000162.1 GCA_902493545.1 uncultured Collinsella sp.
GGCAGGCCCACAAATCCGATGATGTTGCCGAGCACGCCGCCGATCAGACACGCCCACAGCGAGTAGTCCACGTATTTGGACAGAATACGCCCACGTGAATAGCCGAGCGCCTTGTACAGGCCAATAAGCGTGCGCTCCTCCTCGACCATGCGCGTAGCGGTGGTAAGGCTGATGAGCACGGCGACGATAAAGAAGATAAACGGGAACACCGTGGCGATGGCCTCAATTGACGAGCTATCGCTTTCCACGCTCGAGTAGCTTGCGATATTGCCGCGGTCCTGGATGTACCACGTACATTCGCCTAGATCGGAAAGCTCGGCGCGGGCATCGGCGAATTGTTGGTTGGCGGCGGCGCGGCGCTGGTCCAACTCGGCCTGAGCTTGGACGCGCTCCTCGCTGCCCTCGGCCATACGGTCGATGTTGCCCTGTTCAATCCCAAAGAGCATATTCGCCTGGCGTTCGGCCGCATCTAAGCTTGCCGGCGTGTCAACCGTCAACTCCTGAGCACGTGCCTTCTCACGCTCCTCGCGGATCTTCTCGATATTGCCCTTGACCTCGTTGATCTTTGTCGTGTAGGCGTCCGAATAGGAGCTGAGGCTCTTGGCTCCCTCAACAATCACGTGGACGGCGGAGTAGGAGGAAGATGTCGCGGCATCCTCGCTCACATAGAACTTATAGTCCGCAGCCGAAGCAGCGCGAAAGTCGTTGACGGTCGAGTCGGAGCTCACATCGGTGGGATCGAGGACCTCGGCCGTAATGGTGTAATCGCCCGCGGCAAACTGGTCCTTGGCACTTTGGTTCGACGAGCTCGCGTCATTGGCGGCAAAACTCACCGTATCGCCGAGCTTTTTGCCCGAAGCCTTCAGGAACTTCGAAGTCACCGCGACCTCATCGGCGCTCTCGGGCAAATCACCGCTCACCAGCACCGGTTGATCGATATTCTCCTTGGAAAGACTTTGCACGATCACGCGCTCGCGTGTTGTGCCCACGGCGGTGTAGGCGGTCTCGGTGTAGATACCCTCGGCCGTCTCGACGCCGTCGACCTCTTGGATAGCCGCAAGATCGTCGCGCGTAAGGCCATAGGTCGACTGCACGTTAATGTCATAGACATTCTGCTGGTCAAAATAGGCGTCGACCGAATCGCGCAAATCTTCGCAGCCTGCCTTAAGACCGCACATCACGCTCACGCCAAGCGCGGTGATGACCACGATAGACAAGAAGCGCTTAAGACTGCCGCGGATTGTACGGTAGATGCCACGGCGAAAAACCGTCGGCACCATATCGTTTGAGCTCTGAGCGGTGCGGTAGGTCGCAAACTCCCGGTCGCGACCCGCGCGCTCCGTATCGTGGTTTTGGCTGTTTTGGCGGTCCTGGTCCATGGGCGCTACCACTCGATCGTCTCGATAGGCACGGGATTTTGCTGGACCGTCTCGCTCTCCACGCGACCACTCTTAAAGCGGATCAGGCGATCGGCCATGGGCGCGAGCGCGGAGTTGTGCGTGATGATGATGACCGTAATGCCCTGCTTGCGGCAGGTATCCTGCAGCAGCTGCAAGATCTGCTTGCCGGTTTTATAGTCGAGCGCGCCCGTGGGCTCGTCGCATAAAAGAAGCTTGGGGTTCTTGGCCAGTGCGCGGGCAATGGACACGCGCTGCTGCTCGCCGCCCGAAAGCTGCGCGGGGAAGTTGGCGAGGCGCTCGCCCAGGCCAACCTGGCGAAGCGTCTGTTCGGCATCGAGCGAATCGGGGCAGATCTGAGCTGCAAGCTCAACGTTTTCGAGCGCCGTCAGGTTGGGAACCAGATTGTAGAACTGAAAGACAAAGCCGACGTCGGCGCGGCGGTACTCCACAAGCTGCGCCTCGTTGGCAGAGCTCACGTCGCGCCCGTCCACTGTCACGGAGCCGGAGGTTACCGTATCCATGCCGCCTAGGATGTTGAGCGCCGTAGTCTTGCCGGCGCCCGAAGCGCCCAGGATAATGGCGAGCTCACCGCGCTCAACGGTAAAGCTCGCGCCGTCGAGCGCATGGATGCGGGCATCGCCCTCGCCGTATGCTTTGATGACGTCTTTGAATTCGATATAGGCCATCGATCGGTTCCCATCTGGTCGGATAACTCTTTAGTATTACCCATTTCACGCCGACCAAAAAGGGACAGGTTCATTTTGGCAGGTTTTATATGGGGAAACGACAGCCATAGATGAGGCGCCGGGGAGGCAGAGAAATCATCGACGGGGTCAGGCCGACCGCCAAACACAACGCACGCATCTCAATCTGTCAGCCAAATCATCTGAACAGCTGTTCGTTTCTATGATATGATTCCGCTATCTAAGCAGGCCAATACGCAGAAAGGCGGCCAACATGGCGTTCGACTTTAAGAAGGAATGCAAGGAGCTCTACAAACCTGCAAGCAAGCCGAGTATCGTAACTGTCCCGCCTATGAGCTACGTTGCCGTTCGCGGAAAGGGCGACCCAAATACCGAAGGTGGCGAGTATCAAAACGCCCTGCCGCTGCTTTACGGCATCGCCTATACCGTCAAGATGTCGAAGAAAGGCTCAAGGAGTATCGAGGGCTATTTCGACTTTGTGGTACCGCCGCTCGAGGGTTTCTGGTGGCAAGACTCCCCGAGCGGCGACATCGATTATGTACGCAAGGACGATTTCAACTTTATCTCGTGCATCCGCCTGCCCGATTTCGTCAGCCGAGATGATTTTGACTGGGCAGTCGCGGAGGCCACGACCAAAAAGAAACTGGACTTTTCCGCCGTCGAGCTGCTTAAAGTTGACGAGGGCCTCTGCGTTCAATGCATGCATACCGGACCCTATGACAGCGAGCCGGCAACCGTAGACGCTATGTATGAATACGCGACCGAGCAGGGCTATGTCCCCGACTTCTCAGACACCCGTTTACATCACGAAATCTATCTCTCCGATCCGCGCAAATGTGCACCGGAGAAACTTAAGACTGTGGTTCGTCATCCTATCAAGCGCGCTGAATAGC
>CABUQI010000163.1 GCA_902493545.1 uncultured Collinsella sp.
CTCAAATAAGATCACCGCCATCTTGCATAAACGACGCCATGTTAAGGTGCCTGACGCCATCCCTCTCCTGCAATAGAGGATCAAGCGTGAACAAGTAGCGCGGATACCCATCCCTGATGTGGCCGAGCGGCCTGTACTCGCGCTCCTCGACGCCTCTGTCGGCAATCGACATAGAGACCTGGATATAGGCGTAAGCATTGCGCCTACGAGCGATGAAGTCACACTCGAGCTTCCCAATACGGCCCACAGAAAGCTCGTACCCGCGCGATGCAAGATAGAGGTAGATCTTCACGTCGGTATATACGCAAGATGCACCCCTTTTTCTCAGCGTCCATTTCATCAGTTATGGGGGTGCTTTTTTACATTTTATAAAAAAGCGTACCGATAACTTATTCCCACTCAGTTTCGGAAATCGAATGGTTTTGAAGTTTCGAAAGCGGCGTCCCAACATGCGTAAGGGCATGTTGGGACGCATCAGTAAAACGGGAATCGACTCACGCGAGAAGGCGCCGCCCCGTCGCCTCGAGACGTGCGACAGGCAGATTAGGTTTGGGGAGTAGAACGGCCCTTGCGCGAGGCGTGAATTGTAATCGATAAAGCCGAGCTTTGAGAACATGCGGTTTATCTCGTCGAACGTTGAGCCGACAGGGGCTTGCGCCACAGTGGGCGACTTAGCGACGCCCATGTCCATGATGCCGGGCACAAGCGTGAATGAGCCACGTGGAGGCGAAGGGGCCGCCCGAGAGGTTGATGGTGAGCGAGCACCAGAGGTCAAGGTAGCCCTCGCCTTCCGGGCTTGCGAGGTCGAGGGCGAGCGCCCCTCCCTCGGTCGCGTACAGCGGCGGCAGGCACTCGGCCAGCTCCTCGGTCATAAGCGCTTACACGTCCGTCTCCCCTCCGGGCCACGTCGGACCCCTAGAATCTTCGCCCCGCGGGCAAAGCCTCGGCGCGCCCCATGGCATCTCGACTTTGCCCCCTGCAATGCCGCGCAGCGGAGACACTACCTGAGACGGACGTCGATGCATCGAACCCGAGACCGGGCGCTGCGGCGGGAAGCCTCTCGCGCGGACAATCTGCTCGATCTTGCCGTGCACGTCTTAAAAAAGTTCGAAAAAGGTCTAATAGTACGACATCCGTCGAACAGTCGGGGGTACACACCACTACAGATGGCCCACGGAACGGGGAGCGAGATGGTCGGCGACGGGTTCAAGGCACTCTCCGGCCCCACGCTCCGCCAGGGAGGGCGTCGGGAGGGAGGCCGTAATGGGTGAGAGGAGCGAGCGGCCGGAGCGGGTGTTTCCCGGCAGGACAGACCCGTGGTTCATAGCGGCCATGGTGATTGTGGCGGGCGGTTTATCCGCGGCGTGTATCGCGTGTTTCCTGAGCTCGAGTCCCGCGCTCCTATGGGGCTGGCTCGCGCTGCTGCCCGTCCCGGCCCTCGTGGCCCTGGCCGCCCTTCCCGTCCGCAGCAACCGCCTCGAGCTCTACGGCGACCGCCTCGTCGTCGTGTACGCTGGGATGCGTTCGGTGATACCCTACGCCCACGTGCGGGGCGTCCGGCGCACCAGGACGCTCTGGGCGGGGACGGCCAACTCGCTCGACCGCGTCTATATCAAGGCGCCCTACGACGGCGACGCCATCGTCTCGGTGACCGACAACGATGCCCTCATGGCAGAGCTCGAGCGTAGGTGCGGCCTGCGGCCCGACTGCGAACAAGGCAACTAGCTTCGCAGGGCGGCTATCAGCGACTTGCTGCTCATCGTCATATCACGACGGCCAATTTTGGGTCGGGCTGGCGGAGCATGTCGAGGACGGCAGATACGGCGTCGCCCGCATCGTCTTCGGCGCAGAACCGTCCACTGAGGAGATCCTGCGATTCGTCGTCAACAAATGGGCGAAGCTCTCGTTCTTCGATCACGATTCGACCGAGGCGAGCAAGCCCGCAAAGAACCCCAAGCGACGCGCTCGCGAGGCGGCGAAAGCACTTAAGCAGCCGGCGATGAGCACCAAGGCGCAGCAGGCGCTCGCGGCACAGAAAGAAGCGATGAAGCAGGAGTCAGCTCATGCAAGAAGCCGACGCCACGTGGAAGAGGCTGATGCGCGCTACGAGCAGAGGAAACTGAAGCGCAAGCAGAAGCATCGCGGGCATTGATCGCCATTCGCAGCAAGGCAAACCATATACAGCAGCGGCGTCAGTTCCACTTGAAGCCGACGCCGCGTAGACGCTGATGGTGACGGCTATGCACGGGCGCGCCACCGCACTTCACAGCTTGTTTCTCAAGTATTTGGGACGCACACGCGGCGTTCAAAAATGCGGAGCGACTCCGCATGGCTCGAGACTGAGCCGAGATGCCCTACTTCTCGCCCTCCAGCAGCCCCACGATGCGGTCGATGTCGACGGCAAAGCGAGGCCTTCCCTCGCGCTCGTAGCGGTCGAGGTATGCCTGGCACTCGGAGACAATGCGTTTGGTGTTGCCATCGATGATGCGCTGGAGCGTCTCGTAGTAGGCCGAGCCCTCGGTCCTGAAGCGGCGCTGGTAGGCCTTGGTTATGGGGAACATCTTGATGTAGTGGATGCCGTGGCGGCAGCCGGGGCGCGTCGTGGGGCGGGGTGGCAACGCAAAGTACTGGTCTTTGGGCACGTTAGGGGCGATGTTGGAACGCAGCGGCACGGCGAAGTCCCTGCGCTTTCCGCGGAAACGCAGCCTCACCACCACGATGCAGGGGCGATTGTGCTTAAGCATGAGCTCGCGGTCGCCATCGACGAGGTCGAAGAAGTCTTGGGAGATGGATACGATCTTCATCGGTTGCGCCCCCCTTCATACGAAGCGGGGCCCGCATCGCTGCAGGCCCCTACAGGTGGGCGATATTCTACGCCTTGCGGCACCCCGTCGCCCACGGAGGTTAAACGTACACGTAAGCCGTACTCTGAAAGCCGCGGCTTCCGGCAAGTAGTTTATACCACGAAAGGTCGCTTTCGATGCGC
>CABUQI010000164.1 GCA_902493545.1 uncultured Collinsella sp.
TGCCGGTACATTTCTCCGGTCGTCCGCAGACGCCCGATACGAGCGAGTATTTGGTGCAGGACATCATCCGTGCGCTTGAGCCGGGTGTCCAGATCGGCCGCCTGTACGTGGTGCCGTTTGGCGATTGCCAGCGTGAGATTTCCGTCGCCTGCCCCAGCAACCTGCGCGTGATCATGTATCGCCGCATCATGTATTCGGTTGCCGAGCGCATCGCGCATATCGAGGGCGCCAAGGCCATCGTGACCGGCGAGTCGCTCGGTCAGGTTGCCTCCCAGACGCTCGAGAACATCATGGCCGTCAACGAGGCCGTGAAGATTCCCGTGTTCCGTCCGCTCATCGGGTCTGACAAGCAGGAGATCATTGCGCGCGCTCAGGAGATCGGTACGTTCGATATTTCCACTGAGGCAGCGCCCGACTGCTGCACGCTTTTTATGCCGCGTCGTCCCGAGACGCACGCCAAACTCGATGCCGCGCACGAGGCCTGGGAGCTGTTCGACCACGAGGAGATGATCGAGCGCTTGCTTAAGCAGACCGAGTATATCGACTTCTCCAGCAACACGTATAAGGCCCCTAAGACCTTAAAACGCAAACATTCGGAGCTTGCTCCGCGTGAGATTTACCAAGATCACGAGTAAATTTGTGCATAGACCGACGATGCGCCTGCATCGTCGGTCTTTTGCTATCTGGGCATTTTGCGGCTAAGTGTTCATTTGCTGACGTGTGCCTGAATAAATGGACAGATTTGTGCAAGGTTTTGGTCGGCTTTTGGTTTGACCGCGAAAACCGGTTTTGGAGAATGGCTGTTGCAGGACTCTTTTCCTGACACGATGGTGTTGGGAGGTTTTGCTATGGCGCAGCGCGAACAACACGAACGGGTCAAACGGATGGACCGCTTGGCGGACAAGCTGCTCGGTCATAAGGCGGTGGTGATGGCGATACTGGTCGTCATTGCGATGGCGAGTGGACTGGCGATGGCGAACCTTGGCGGCGGTGCCGGCAGTGTGTCGTTTGAGCGCACTGATGGTTCGGGTTCGTTAGTGGAGCCGGGATCCGGCGATGCTTCGAGCGGAAAGACATCCGAAGGCTCTTCGTCTAAGGCTTCTGCCGCGGCAGAGGTCTATGTCGATGTCGATGGCGCCGTTGTGTCGCCCGGTGTATATCGTCTCAAGGACGGCGCGCGGGTGGCTCAGGCGATTGATGCCGCCGGCGGGCTGGCGCTCGAGGCAGACGTTACGGGGCTCAATCGGGCATCTAAGGTCGTCGATGGACAGAAGATTCACGTTCCAACGGTAGGGGAGCAGCAGGCGTCCATTGCGGAAGCCGGTGTTGATGGTGGGGCTTCCGCATCATCGGGCGTGAGTGGCGCAACAGGCCTAGTAAATATCAATACGGCAAGCGCGGCAGAGCTGCAGACGCTTTCGGGCATCGGCCCCTCCATGGCCCAGTCGATTATCGATGAGCGGACAAAGAACGGTGCTTTTTCTTCGGTTGACGATCTGATGCGTGTGTCGGGAATCGGCGAGAAGAAGCTTGCCAAAATCAAAGATTGCATCTGCGTATGAGTGCGACCGAGCGCGAGCACGTGATGCCTCCGCGGCCCCTGATGCCGTGGACGATGGCCCTGTGTGCCGGCATGTGCATGAGCTGCGTCTTGGTGCTCAACATGGTCGCTGATGCGCTGCTGAGGGAGCGGGCTCCGGCGGTCGGGCCGCTATGGGCCATTCCCGTTGCGGCGGCGGTATTCGTTGTGCTGGCTCAATCTTGTGCGCGGCTTGCCCCTTTGAAGCGGTGGCTGTATGCCGCGTCCGTCGGTCTCGTGGCGGGAGCGGTCGTCTCGGTGTGGTGGGCTTTGGGCACGCTGAGTGCCTCGAAGGCGCTCGATGGTCGAGCGGCAAGTAGCCTCGAGTTTGTCGTGCAGGGTGATCCATCCATAAACGACGACGTGTATTCCTATACCTGCGAGGCATGCGCGGACGGTAAGAACCTGGCAACGGTTCGCCTATCGTTTGACCGCGAGCTCAAGGTCGGGGCGCACGTGCGTGTTATCGGTCGCGTTTCACGTTTTGAGAACGATGCGTATGGACGATCGCGCGTGCTCCGAGGTGAGGTGCGCAAGGTTAAAGTCGTTCGGATTTTGTCGGTCGATGAGGACTCTCCGGGGCCGCTTCATCGGATGCGAAATGGGCTGCTTGCGTCCATCGCGCCTGCGACCGACCCGGCGCGTGCACTCATAGCCGGTGTCGCCTGCGGTCGTTCGGCCGAGCTGCGCGCCCAGCCGGCGGGCGACTGGTTTTCGGTGACGGGAACGGCGCATCTTATCGCCGTCTCGGGCAGCCATTTGGCTATCGTGGGGTTTGTAATCGAGGGCGTATTGCAAAAGACTCGGTGCTCACGTGGTCTTCAACGGGCGATATTGGCGATAACGCTTGTGGGCTACGCTGCCTTTACGGGTGCCTCTCCCTCGGCCGTGCGCGCGTGCTGCATGGTGTTCGCGACGCTTGTCGTAAACGGCGCGGGGCGTCGCCGGCACGGCCTTTCGGCACTCTTTGTAACCATTTCCATCTTTGTGCTGCTGCGGCCGACGGTGCTGTACGAGATGGGCTTTCAGCTTTCATGTGCCAGCGTCTTTGCCATCCTGTGCTTTTGCCCGTACGCCACCTACGCTTTGGGAGAGCTGGGTGTGCCGACGGGCATTGCCAGCATGCTTTCCGTTACGCTGTGCTCGCAGTTGGCGACGCTTCCCATCACCATTCCTGCCTTTGGTACGTTCTCGCTCATTGCTCCGCTGGCGAATGCGGTCATCGGTCCGGTGGTGAGTCTCCTGCTTGCTGTGTCTATCGTGCTGGTTCCCTTTTCGCTCGTGGAGCCGTTGCAAGCTTGGGCACTCGTTGTGCCCATGATTGCCGCCCGTTGTGCGTTGTTCTTCGAGCAGCTGTTTGCCGCCGTGCCGGGTGCATCCGTGAGCGTGCCGCCCGATAGCA
>CABUQI010000165.1 GCA_902493545.1 uncultured Collinsella sp.
GTGCTGCTGTCCAGGTGCTCGTCGGTGTCGAACATGGTGTAGGCGTTCTCGCCGGCGGACTCGTTGGTCATACGCTGCACGTTGGCGTTGTCCTTGGCCAGGATGGCCGTGATCTGGCCGATCATGTTGGGCACGTTGGCGTGCAGGCAGGCGATGCGGCTCGCGGCGCGCGCCTTGCCCATGCTGCAGGCGGGGTAGTTGACGCTGTGCGCGATGTTGCCGTTCTCCAGGTAATCCTTGAGCTCGCTGATGGCCATGTCGGCGCAGTTGGCCTCGGCCTCTCCGGTGCCGGCGCCCGAGTGCGTGGTGATAAACGTGTTGGGCATCTTGACGGTCTTGGGCGTGGCGAAGTCGCAGCTAAACCAGCTCAGCTTGCCCTCGCGCAGGGCAGCGTCGACGGCGTCCTCGTCAATGATGGTTTCGCGCGCGTAGTTGATGAGCACGGCGCCCGGGGCCAGCAGGTTGATCTGCTCGGTGCTGATCATACCGATGGTGTCGGCCTTGCTGGGCACGTGCACGGTGAGATAGTCGCAGCCGCGGCAGAGGTCCTCGAGCGTGCCCACGCGCTGCACCTCGCGGCTCAGCACCCATGCGTGCTCGACGGAAATGAACGGATCGTAGCCGTAGACGTCCATGCCCAGATCGACGCAGGCGTTGGCGACCTTGGATCCCACGTTGCCCAGACCGATGACGCCGATGCGCTTGCCCTTGAGCTCGCGGCCCACAAAGGCCTTCTTGGCTTTTTCGGCATCGACCTGGATCTCGGGGTCGTCGGCGTTGTCGCGCACCCAGTTCATCGATTGCACCACGCCGCGGCTCGAGAGCACCAGCATGCCTAGGACGAGCTCCTTAACGGCGTTGCTGTTGGCACCGGGGGAGTTAAAGACGACGACGCCCTTCTTGGCGTACTCCTCGACGGGGATGTTGTTGACGCCGGCGCCGCAGCGGGCGATGGCGCGGATGCCCTCGGGCAGCTCGTAGCCGTGCAGGTCAGTCGAGCGCATCAGGATGGCGTCGGCCTCCTCGGCGGTGCTCACAAATTCGTAGCCCTCGCCAAACTCGACTTTGCCGTCCTTGGTGATGTCGTCGATGGTCTTAATCTTGCGCATGAAAAACTCCTTAGCAGGTTTGGTTTAAACAGGTGGTTTGAAGTGGCTGGTCGGCCCGCGCGTTGCGGGCTAGTTAGATCGCGGGCTCAAACTACGCTGCGTTTCGAAGTCCTTCATGTACGAGGCCAGTGCCTGCACGTCTTCCATGGTTACGGCGTTGTAGACGCTGGCGCGCATGCCGCCCACCAGGCGATGGCCCTTGACGTTTTGAATCTGGTGCTCGGCCGCGCCTGCGACAAAGGCCGCGTCGAGTTCGGCGTCGCCGGTGCGGAAGGTGACATTGGCGATGGAGCGGCTGTCGGCCTGCGTGGTGCCATGGAACAGCTCGCTGTGCTCGAGCAGGTCGTAGAGCAGGTTGGCCTTGGCCCAGTTGCGCTCGGCCATGGCGGCAAGTCCGCCGGTCTCCTCGACCCAATGGAACACCTTGCCGCACACGTAGATGCCAAAGGTGTTGGGCGTGTTGAGCATGGAGCCCTTGGCGGCCTGGGTCTTAAGGTCCATGTACTGCGGCATCTGCGCAAAGGCCGGGCCGTCGGCGATCAGGTCGTCGCGCACGATGATCACGGTCACGCCCGCGGCCCCGGCGTTTTTCTGAGCGCCGGCGTAGATGAGCCCGTAGCGCTCGACGTCGAGCGGCTGCGACAGAAAGCAGCTCGAGACATCTGCGACCAGCGGTACGTCGCCGCAAGCGGGCAGCTCGTGGTACATGGTGCCAAAGATGG
This sequence comes from uncultured Collinsella sp., assembly GCA_902493545.1. GTDB lineage: Bacteria > Actinomycetota > Coriobacteriia > Coriobacteriales > Coriobacteriaceae > Collinsella. The sequence goes on from CABUQI010000165.1 coordinate 1,832, forward strand.
TGTTGTTCTGGCAGATGTAAACGTAGTCGAGCCCGTCGCCCGCGGCCTCGGCGGCAATGCGCGCGTTGATGTCGGCCATGTCGGGGATGCGGTCGAAGTTGGTGTCCTCGGAGCTCGCGATCAGCACGGCCTCGCCGTACTTGTCGGCTTCTTTGTATGCCTTGTTGGCAAAGTTGCCGGTCACGACGTAGCCGGCGCGGCCGCGGCGCATGAGGTTCATCGGGATGCCCGCAAACTGCAGCGTGGCGCCGCCCTGCAAAAACAGGACGTGGTAGTTGTCCGGGATGCTCAGCAGACGGCGCAGGGTTGCCTCGGCGTCGTCGATGATCTGCTGGTACATGCTAGATCGATGGCTCATCTCGAGCACGGACATGCCGCAACCGCGGTAGTCCATCATCTCGTCGGCGATCTCGGCGAGCACGCTTGTGGGCAGTGCGGCCGGGCCAGCTGAGAAGTTGTGCACACGTGCCATCTTCTAGTCTCCCTCGTAGTCGTTTGAACGTTCGGGATACTTTAGCACAGTGGAGCGCCAGGCGCGACCGCATCACGGTAAAACTCGACTGCGCCGCTATGATTTACAGTATGGTTACATGGGAGAGGGGCGACCTTACTCCTCAGGCAAATCCAAATCTGCGAGCGAAGACATGAGGTTCTCTAGGCGCTTGATCTCTTCGTCCTAAATTAGCTACCTCCTAGTTAGTACGATGCTAGCGTGGCGATGACGGCTTCGTCGCCGGCGTATATGAGGGTGTTGCCGTCGGGGATGATCGTTTGGCCGTCGCGCTTGAGCATCACGACGATAAACGGATGCTTGCCTTGCGGCACATCGCGCAGGCGCTGGCCGGCCAGACGACCGTGGGGCGTCACGGTGACCTCGCGCAGCGTAACCTCGGCACGCTCTTCGAACGTTGGGGCGGCCATCACCAGAAGATCACCTTCCTGGATCACGGTGTCGCCATTGGGCAGTACCGGGTGCGCCCCGTCGCGCAGCACCAGGACCACGAGCATATCTGTGGCGCTGCCAATGTCCGCGAGCGAGCGTCCGGCAAACGGATGTCCAGCGCCTACCTTGAGCTTGACGAACGACATGCCGTCCTCGTCGCGGTAGTCGTTAAAGGTGC
>CABUQI010000166.1 GCA_902493545.1 uncultured Collinsella sp.
TCGCGGCATCGCTCAAGGCCCTCTACGCCTGGTATCCCATGGCGGGCGAGGGCGGTCCCTTTGGCGCCGGCACGACCATCAAGGGTCTGGTGCGCGACCTGCTGGAGCTGTCGAGTCAGTTGCCGGGCGGTATGGACGATGTGCGCGTGGCGCGCGGCCAGGCCGATACCTCGGCACTCGCCGATGCCTATCGCGCGGCGCTGGGCGCAAGCAAGGCCGCGACCGAGAAGGCGCAGGTGGCACTCGATGCCATCGACGCGTTCGAGGCGAGCGGCAAGACCATGGCCGATGCGGCGCGACTCATGATGTCGTGCACCATGCCGCGCGCGAGCAAGGCATTCCCCAAGGAGCAGGTCGAACTGCTCAAGGCCGAGGCCGCCGATGCGTTTATCAATATCGTGCTTGCCTGCGGTGGTCCCGCGCTCGATGCGCTGATGGGCTTGGCCCGTTCCGTGGAGGCTGAGTACCGCGCGCTCAAGGCCGGCCAGTCTGCCCTCGACAACAACGACCTGCTCCGCATGGCATACGAGGCGCTACGCGACTACCCGGCCATTCGAGCGGCATATGAGGGACGCTTTAAGATGGTCATGATCGACGAGTTCCAGGATACCGATCAGATGCAGGTCGACCTGATCCGTTACCTGACCGGCGCGGGGGAGCGCGCATTGTGCACCGTAGGCGATGCACAGCAGTCGATCTATCGCTTCCGCGGCGCCGAGGTCGAGGTCTTCCGTCGCCAGGAGCGCAAAGTGGGATCGACGGCGGCGTCCGAGACGGTCTCCACGCCGGATGTCCCCGCCGGCGAGCTCGTCAAACTCGTGCGCAACTTTCGCAGCCATGACGAGGTGCTGCGCTACGTGGCCCGCGTCTTTGATGGCGACGATGGCGGCCTGATGCAGGGCTTTTTGGATCTTGAGGCGAGCGACGGCCGCAAGGACACGCTGGTGGCGGACGCCTCGCGTCGTCAGGCGCTCTTTGTTGCCGGCGGCAGTACGCAGGAGCGCACGCAGGCTAAGGCCCGCGCGATCGCGGAGCGATTCCGCGCGCTTGCCGATGCCGGCCAGCCCCAGGGCGGCATGGTGCTGTTGCTGGGCCGCATGACAAACGCCGACGTTTATGCCCAGGCTTTCCGCGACCAGGGGCTCGACTGCGTCATCGCAGGCGGCTCGGTCTTTGCGCAGGCTGCCGAGGTGCAGACGGTGCGCGCCCTAGTCTGCGCGCTCGCCAACCTGGCCGATACGGCGCAGGGCCTTATGCCGCTGCTGGCATCGCCGATGTTTGCGCTGGGCGCCCAGGAGTTCTTGGCACTGGCGACCAAGCTCGATAGCGAGACGGGCGAGACGTCGCGTCGCAACATCGATGCGGGCATCATGGGCGATTCCGATGTGCCGGGCCTGCAAGATCTGCCGCTCGTGACGCGCGCCCGCGAGGTGCTGCGCTACGCGCTTCGTCGCGTGGGTCGCGATTCGTTCGCGGCGATCGCGTGCGACGTGGTCAACGCCTCTGGCTGGTTTGTGCGTCTGGCGCAGCGTGGTCCCGAGGGCAAGGCCATTGCCGCCAACGTGCTCAAGGCGCTCGACGCCGTGGCCGAGGCGGAGGCCGAGCTCGGCAATTCTCCGCGTTCCATCGCGCTCGCCTTCGACCGCTTCTTGGCGGGCAAGGAGGCGCCGGGCGCGCTCAACGAGGAGGGTGACGGCGCGGTACGCATTATGACTGTGCATGCATCCAAGGGCCTGGAGTATCCGGTCGCGGCGGTTGCGGAGTGCTTTGGCGTGTGCAAGTCGTCCGGTGCGGCTCAGATGGGGCGTGTCGAGGGCGGAGCGCAGGTCGTGGCGCTGCCGGCACGCTTCGACGGCGTTAAACTCGCGGACGGCACGTTCGTGAAGGGCGATGACGTCAAAAAGCAGTTTGAACATGCGTTTAAGGGCAAGGGCACGTCACTGTGGTTGCCGCCAGAGCTTATGGAGGACGTCTGCGCGACGGGCTCTCCCGCCGAGGCATTTGCTCGCCTGCGCAACGACGACCTGCAGCTTTCGCTCGAGGAGCGGGCCCGTTTGCTCTATGTCGCCATGACGCGAGCGCGTGAGCTGGTCATTCTGGCGATGGATGCCGGCGTGAGCCGTGGCAAGCTGTGCGCGCCGACCTTCGACATCGAGACCGATCTGACCTATGACGTGCTGCGTCGTATTCTGCCGACGGACGGCCTGGACATGCCGCAGCTCGATGCTGACCGCCTGGTGTTCGACAACTCCCAGCCGGGCGACTACGAGCTCATCTCGCTGGCGAACTTTACGTTTGGCGAGCAGGCGTTTGATGCCAACGCTTCACTGGATGCCGAGGGCAGACTTGTCCGCGGCGATGTCGATGTCGCCGATAATGCTGCGCACTCAACTGTGCCCGGTCCTGCCGACCCCGAGCTCGATGCGTTTGAGCTCGTGTATCCCCAGGCGGTGGGCGTGCGCATGGGCACCTGCCCATATCCGGCGCGCGATTCGTACAGCTACTCGTCAATTGCCGCGGCGCTGCATGCCGAGGCCGAGGACCGTGCCGCCGAGGCACACGTGCCCATGGACGAGGCCGGCTATGATGCCGAGTCGGATGGCTCGGAGATGGCCGATGCGGACGTGGCTGCTGTCGAGCCCGCCGGCAATCCCATGGCCTTGGGTTCGGCCTTCCACGCCGCCTGCCAGTGGCTCATCGAGATGGGTGCCGACGCGTTGCCCACCGCGCGCGCCGAAGCGCTGGCGCGTCTGTGGCGCCTGACGCCGGAGCAGCGCGAGCGCTTCGACGTTGCCCTGGACCGCTGGCTCAAGTCGGCTGTTCGTGCCGACCTGCTCGCGTGGCCGTGCGTTCGCGCCGAGGTGCCGTTCTTTTCGCTGGGCTGCGAGGACGAGGACATCGCTCGCTACGGT
>CABUQI010000167.1 GCA_902493545.1 uncultured Collinsella sp.
AACAAGCGCCGCTATTACGCCGTCAAGCTGTTCGAGCGTGATGCGGACGCCTGCAAGCTCATCAACCTCACCAAGGAGAAGGCCGCTCGCGTCGAAGAGCTGGTCGCTCAGTGCGAGCAGGACTGCGACGATGACGCCGAGTCCATCATCACCGGTGAGCGCTACGGCGTGATCGCACACATCATCGACGAGTGCCTCACCAAGGCCCCGGCCAAGATGAGCACCTCCGAGAAGATCGACCGTGTGGTTACCAACCGTATCCTGGGCCTGCCGATCTTTGTGGTCATCATGTTCTGCGTGTACTACATCGCCGTTTCCACCCTGGGCGGAACGGTGACCGACTTCACCAACGATCAGCTCTTTGGCACCGACGGTTGGTATGTGCTCGGTCAGGGCCGCGATGCTTACGATGAGGCTGTCGAGGCCGCGGGTGACGACGCCGACTCGGTCGACCCGGCACAGTACGGCCCCTATGTCCCGGGTATCACCACCATGGTGCACGACGCCCTCGTGGCGGGTGGCACCGAGGACGGTGGCCTGGTCGATTCGCTGGTCTGCGACGGTATCGTTGGCGGCCTGGGCGCCATCTTCGGCTTTGTGCCGCAGATGTTCCTGCTGTTCGTGATGCTGTCCTTCCTGGAGGACTGCGGCTACATGGCCCGCGTCGCCTTTATCATGGACCGCGTGTTCCGCCGCTTTGGCCTGTCCGGTAAGTCGTTCATCCCCATGCTCGTGTCCTCAGGCTGCGGCGTCCCCGGCGTCATGGCCACCAAGACCATCGAGAACGAGAAGGACCGCCGCATGACGGTCATGACCACCACGTTCATCCCCTGCGGCGCCAAGCTGCCGATCATCGCCCTGCTCATGGGCTCCATCATTGGCGATTCTTCCACCACGGCCGCATGGATCAGCCCGCTTTTCTACTTCCTGGGCGTCTTTGCCGTCATCGCCTCGGGCCTCATGCTCAAGAAGACCAAGCTCTTCGCCGGCCGTCCGACCCCGTTTGTCATGGAGCTTCCTGCCTACCACTTCCCGGCGATCCGTTCCTGGGCGCTGCACGTGTGGGAGCGCTGCTGGGCCTTTATCAAGAAGGCCGGCACGGTCATCTTTGCGTCCACCGTCGTCGTTTGGTTCCTCTCCAACTTTGGTAGCTATAACGGTTCCTTTGGCTTCCTGCCTGCGATGGACGGCATCCCCGAGGAGTTTATGGACTACTCCGTGCTTGCCATGCTGGGCAACCTGGTCGCTTGGATCTTCGCCCCGCTCGGCTTTAGCACCTGGCAGGCCACCGCGCTGACTGTCTCTGGCCTCGTCGCCAAGGAGAACGTCGTCGCCACCGCCGGCTCGCTGCTGTCCGTCGCCGACGCGGGCGAGACCGACCCGAGCCTGTGGACCGCGTTTGCCGGCATGTTCCCCACCATGGGCGCTTGCGTTGCCTTCGGCGCCTTCAACCTGCTGTGCGCTCCGTGCTTTGCCGCCATTGGCACCATCCGCAACCAGATGGATTCCGGCAAGTGGACTGCGATCGCCATCGGTTACGAGTGCGCCTTTGCTTGGGTGATCGGCCTGTTCATCAACCAGTTCTACAACTTGCTTGTTCTTGGACAGTTTGGTATCTGGACGATTGTGGCCATCGTGCTGCTGGTTGCGATGCTCTTCCAGATCTTCCGTCCCATGCCCAAGCATGCATGGACCGACGAGGACGAGACCAACACTGCTTCCGCCGCAGTTTCCGCTTAAGTCCGAATAAGGATTAACCCCTTTCCACGAGCCCGGGTGTCCCAGCGACACTCGGGCTTTTTGGTGGGGGAGATGTGGCGTTTCCGCAGATAAAACCGACCAAAATAAACCGTCCCTATTTGGTAGGTGGAGAATGGGGTAAAGTAAGTGATGGTTAACTAGAGGAGGCTTGCTATGGCACCTATCGATATTGTTGTACTGGCTGTTATCGGCGTTGCGTTTGTCGCGGTATGCGTGCGCATCTACCGCAAGGGCACCTGCGCCGACTGCGCTCAGGGTGGCGTTTGTACGGGGCATTGCTCCAACAAAAAGACGTGCGCTGCACTTAAGGGCGTAGACAAAATCGCCGAAGACTTGGGCCGCGGTATTCATTAGCCGACCGGCGTTTGGGTATGTTTGGCCGCGGATACGGCGGTTGCTGATACGATAAGTACGTTAGCAACTGCCGCCGAGCGGCTTAAACGAAAGGAACCCTGTATGGAGTCCTCTGCCTATCCGATGCTCTTTAGCCCGATCAAGGTCGGTACGACCGAGGTCAAGAACCGCGTCTTTATGCCGCCGGTGTCCACCAACCTGGCCGATCATGGCTATGTGACCGACGATTTGGTCGATCATTACCGTGCCCGTGCCAAGGGCGGCGTGGGCCTCATCATCACCGAGGTCGTGACGGTCGAGCCCACCTATACCTATCTGCCGGGCGACATGTGCTGCTACGACGACACGTTTATCCCCGGCTGGGAAAAGCTCGCCGCCGCCGTGCATGAGTACGGCTGCAAGATCATGCCGCAGCTCTTCCACCCCGCCTACATGGCCTTTAACATTCCGGGCACGCCGCGCCTGATCGCTCCGTCCTTCGTGGGACCGTCCTATGCCCGCGAGGCACCGCGCCCCATCACGGTCGACGAGATTCACGAGCTCACGCATCAGTTTGGCGACGCTGCCGTGCGTATGCAGAAGGCTGGCGTCGATGGCGTCGAGGTCCATGCGGCGCACGCCCACGGTATGCTCGGCGGCTTTTTGACTCCGCTCTACAACAAGCGCACCGACGAGTACGGCGGCTCGCTCGACGCCCGCATGCGCTTCTTGCTCGAGGTCATCGCCGAGATTCGCGAGCGCTGCGGCAAGGACTTTATCATCGACGTCCG
>CABUQI010000168.1 GCA_902493545.1 uncultured Collinsella sp.
TCAAGTTTTCCATCAGCTCCAACCGCGGCTGTTTTGGCGAGTGCTCGTTTTGCGCGCTCACCTTCCATCAGGGCCGCGTACTGCAGATGCGCAGCCACGATTCGATCATGCGCGAGGCCGAGCTGCTCACGCGTGATCCCGAGTTTAAGGGCTACATCAACGACGTGGGTGGACCGACGGCCAACTTTAGCCGCCCCGCCTGCGATAAGCAGCTCAAGCACGGCGTGTGCAAGAACAAGCGCTGCCTGTGGCCGAGCGTGTGCAAGAACATGGTGGTCGACGAGAGCGGCTACACGCAGCTGCTGCGCGACCTGCGCCAGCTGCCGGGCGTCAAGAAGGTCTTCGTGCGCAGCGGCATCCGTTTTGACTACACCATGGCCGATGCCTCGGACGAGTTTTTGCGCGAGCTGCTGGAACACCATGTCTCGGGCCAGCTGCGCGTAGCGCCCGAGCACGTGAGCGACGCGGTACTGTCCGTGATGGGCAAACCGAGCCGCGCCGTCTACGATGCGTTCTGCCGCAAATTTGAGCGCCTGAACCGCGAGTACGGACTCAAGCAGTACGTGGTGCCGTACCTGATCTCGAGCCACCCCGGTTCAACGATGAAGGAAGCCGTGGACCTTGCCGAGGCCGTGCGCGACATGGGCTACATGCCCGAGCAGGTGCAGGACTTCTACCCCACACCGTCCACTATGTCGACCTGTATGTACTACACCGGCGTGGATCCGCGCACCATGGAGCCGATCTATGTGGCGCGCGACCCGCATGAGAAGGCCATGCAACGCGCGCTCATCCAGTACCGCAAGCCCGAGAACTACAAGCTCGTGCGCGAGGCACTGGAAAAGGCCGGCCGTCGCGATCTGATCGGCTACACCAAGCATTGCCTGATTCGCCCCGTGCCGCCACGCCCGGGCGAGACGTCTGCCGGCGGTGGGCATGGCACCGGCAAGAAGGGCGGCAAGGCCCACGGCAGCGCTGGTGGTGCCGGCAAGGGGTCTAAGGGCAACAAGGGATACGGCGGCATGTCCCGCGCGCAGAACACCGCCGGGCGCAACCGCGCAGCTCAGGGGCGTCAGGGTGCCAACGGAGGCGGTCGCCGCAACTAGCGAAGTGGTGCACTCGCTGCGTCCATCCCACACGCGTGGCGCAGCGAGTGCATTGCCTCAATGAGAATGACGCCGGCGATAGCAACCGTGGCCACCACGTCGAACGGCGTGTTCACAAACCAGAGCAACGTCATGAGATACGACCCAGCATTAAAGGCAAAGTGCAGCAGGATCGTGTAGCGAAGCTTTCCGGTCGTCACGAGCACCCAACCAAAAATGAGTCCGGCAGCGCCCGCATAGCAGCCCTGCACCCAGTTCATGTGCATAAAGCCGAAGACCGCCGCCTGCAGCACGATTGCCGCGGCGACGCCCCAGGTGCTCGGGGCCGCCCAGGGCACCATGGCGCCGTCCTGCGCGTTCGCGCGGCGCCGACGCTTCCAGAGCGGACGGCACTGTGGGTTAAACGCTCGGAGCGAAAACTCAAAAATGATACCGCGCACCAGCAGTTCCTCGCAAAACGGAGCGCCGAGCACCGTGGTCAGAACGGCCAGATAGCTCGTGTCCCCCATGCCTGTCTCCTCGACAAGTTCGCTGTAATCGGCCGCCGCCTCGGGCAACAGCGACAGCACAGCGTCGGTCACGTAGCCAACGACCACCTGCAGGGCAAGGCCAATCACGATAACGCAGGCGATGCGTTTCCACGCCCCACGCGCTCCCCCGCCGAGCGGGTGCTCGCTTTGCCGGCGTGCCATAAACGAACGCGGCCACAGATAACGCCACCACAGCAGCGCCATCAAAAACGATGCTGTCTGCGCGACGGCCTGAAGCAATTGAATGTCGAGGTCATCGATCGAAAAACCCATGAACACCGATGCGACGCCAAGGGCGGAGAACAAAACGACGCTCAGGGCAATATCGGCAGCGACGACGCCAAAACAGGCAAGCGCCCAAATCATCGCATTGAGCATGCCAACCTCCTCCCGACGACTAGTCATTGGGGACGTTCTTCAACGACTAGTTGTTGGGGACAGTCTTTGCCAAAAGCCCCGTTGGGCGAGATGTCGAACGGGAAGGTGCCGCAGCGATTGAACGCGGCGATAAACATGCGGATAGCGTTGGACGGCGTGGTGCCCACGAGCTGGGTTGCCGCCGCGAAGGCTGCCTTTTCCTCGGGCAAGACCTTCGCGACTACGGGGGTCATGTGTTCTGCCATGGCGCTTCCTTTTTGAAACGACGGTAGTGCGGATAGATGCGGGCCACGCGGCTGGGCGACGGGCTGTGAAGGCAACCCGATTGGCCCGCATCTGGAGTTTGTTTCTGCGGCGTTGGTATTACTTAGTATTCTTAAGTATTACCCCGCAGATAGAATACCACACCCGACCCCATGGGGACGGAGGAATACGGATCATTTTGTTGCTGAGTTAGTATTTAGAGCGTAATGATGTCCGAGATATCGAGGGCCTGAGCATCGGCGATGTCGTGCGTGGCAAGCAGGAGCGTGCGGCCATCGAGCAGGTCGAGCACGACCTTGGTCGTCGCATCGCGCGCGGCGGCATCCAGGCCGGTAAAGGGCTCGTCAAGAATCACCGCGCCGCCCGGGCACAGCAGGGCGCGGGCAATCTCGACACGGCGGCGCTGCCCGCCCGAAAGCTCGGCCATGCGAGCATCCACATCGACCCCCGGTACCAGCAGGCGCAACAGGGCCGCAGCACTCGAGGCGTCCACGTGTGCATCGGCGCATACCAGCACGTTATCCAGCGCCGAGGCGGATTCGACCAAGCGTGCATCCTGAAACACCATCGAGCACGGCGCGCACTCCCCCGCTGCCA
>CABUQI010000169.1 GCA_902493545.1 uncultured Collinsella sp.
GACTACTTGGTCTTTGGCAGCGAGAGCTCGGGCATTCCCGAGCCACTGCTTGCCGCGGCGCCCGAGCGTTGCGAGCGTATCCCCATGCTGCGCGATTGTGACTCACTCGATAACGCCGAGGCTTGGGAAGCCCACGAGGAATCGCTCGGAAATACCGAGGACAGCCACGAGGCCATCCTTCAACAGGACATCTGCGGCAACTTCGTCAACCCGGACGACTACCGCATCAGCGCACTCAACCTCTCCAACAGCGCCGCCATCGTCCTCTACGAAGCCCTGCGCCAAACAGGCTTTCCGGGAATGTGACAAAGGAACTATCCCTTTGTCACATTCAAGCGCCACGCCGATGGCACACATGCCTAATTGATGCTCTAGATAAAGAGCCTAAAGAGCCCTCACTTTTAATCAGAATTAACTAAAGTAAAATGAAGTTAAACGGCGGTGTGAAAGGAGAGCCTTGTGGAATATCTCGAGAACCCGTTTACCCCCAGTTTTGGTGAGGTTCCTGCCCATCTCGCTGGCAGACAACAGATTATTCGGGATTTGGACCGTGCCTTCTTGAGCCAGCGCAGGCGCCCAGAATTGACCTCGATCTTCTCAGGCGCGCGTGGAACCGGTAAAACTGCTCTCATGTCATCGCTTGCGACAAGGGCGGAATCCCACGGCTGGATTGCCGTAAAGACAACCGCGCTCCCGGGAATGCTTGGGGAAATCGAGTTCGGGGCGAAACGTGCTGCCGGCCATCTTATTGACCCGTCTAACAACTTCGAAGTCACCGGTCTCGGAATTGCACCGCTCGGCAGCATCGAGGCCAATCGCGTTCACGATGCCTCAACCTGGCGTTATCGCATGAGCGACATCATCGACCAACTCAACGAGGCAGGCACCGGTCTGCTCGTCACGGTTGACGAGGTGGACCCGACACTCGACGAGATGATTCAGCTCGCAGCGACGTATCAGCACTTTGTGACCGATGGAAAACACGTCGCGCTGCTCATGGCGGGGCTTCCCAACAACGTATCGACGCTACTGAACCACAAGACGGTCTCGTTCCTTCGCCGTGCCCAACAATATCATCTGGGTCGCATTGCCGACTATGACGTACGCGAGGCCTTGATTCGCACAATCCAGGAAAACGATCGCCTGGCAGATGCTGAGGGAATCGATAGAGCCGTTCGCTCGATCTCTGGTTTTCCCTTCCTATTGCAACTCGTAGGCTACCGTGCCTGGGATCTCACAAGCGATTCGAAGAAAATCTCGTCGCGCGACTTTGACCTGGGAATCAAAATCGCGCGCGACGAGATGGACGATCGAATCCTCGCGGCAACCTATCGGGAACTCACTGCAGAGGACAAGCGATTCCTCATCGCCATGCTCGATGACGAGGAAGAGTCCACCACCGCTGACCTTGTCGAGCGCCTTAAGCGTTCGCCACAGCAGGTCTCCCACTACCGACGCCGCATGATAGATGCCGGCATCATCGGGGAACGAGGACGAGGGCTCGTCGCATTTGAATTGCCATTCTTCCGCGACTATCTCGCGGCTCAATGCGTGAAATAGAAGTCAATGTGGCAAAGGGGCAGTCCCTTTGTCACATTGCCTATAGGTAGCGACCGGTAATGCTCTTGGAGCAAGTCGCGATGTCGCCCGGCGTACCGGCGCAGACGATTTGCCCGCCGGCGCCACCACCGCCCGGGCCCATGTCGATCACGTAATCGGCGTTACGGATAAGGTCGAGATCGTGTTCGATCACGATAACCGTGGCGCCCTTGGCAACGAGGCCGTCGAACACACTCAGCAACACCTGAACATCGAGCGGATGCAGGCCAATCGTAGGCTCGTCGAATACGAATACGGCATCGTCCTGCACGCGGCCCATCTCGCTCGCAAGCTTAAGACGCTGCGCCTCGCCGCCCGAGAGCGCCGGGGTGGGCTCACCGAGTGTGAGATAGCCCAGGCCCAGGTCGTGCAAGGTCTGCAAGCACGCCTGAACCTTCTTGAGTCCCACCGTGGCGTCGAGGGCCTCGTCCACACTCATGTCCATGAGCTGCGGCAACGTAAGGAGACTCCCGTCCTTGCCCTCGCGATGGATATGCGAAGCCGCGTCTGCATAACGTGAGCCGCGACATGCCGGGCAGACGATCTCGACGTCGGGCAAAAACTGCACGTCGAGCGATATCGAGCCCGTGCCGTCACACGTAGGGCAGCGCAAGGCGCCAGTGTTGTAACTGAAGGCGCCCGCCTTGTAGCCGGCTGCCTTGGCTTCGGGCGTACGGGCGAAGGCGCGACGCAGCTCGTCATGAATGTCGGCATAAGTCGCCACTGTCGAGCGCACGTTGGCGCCGATAGGCGTAGCGTCAATCAGGTTTGCGCGGGCAATGCCTTCGGCATCGACCCAGCGCACATGTTTTGGCAGGCGCTCGCCGGCTGCCTGCGCCTTAAGCGCCGGGATGAGCGTCTCGAGCACCAACGTCGTCTTGCCCGAACCCGAAACGCCCGTAACCGCAACAAGGCGGCCGCGCGGGATATCAACTTCGAGCGGCTTAACGGTATGGATGGCATCGGTTGCCATGCGAATATGCCCCTGGTCGAACATTTCCTCGTCAGTCACCTGCGGACGCAGGCGCTTGGACTCTGCGCGCAAAAACGGGGCGATGCGGCTGCCCTGCGATTGTTCGACCTCGTCCACCGTACCTGCAGCGATCACTTTACCGCCGCCCGCTCCGGCAACGGGGCCCATCTCGACCAGATAGTCGGCTTCCGCCAGTACGCGCGTGTCGTGGTCGACAACAACCACGGTGTTGCCGTCATCCACCAGATCGCGCATCACGCCCACCAAGCCGTCGACATTGGC
>CABUQI010000170.1 GCA_902493545.1 uncultured Collinsella sp.
GCACCGGAGAAACTTAAGACTGTGGTTCGTCATCCTATCAAGCGCGCTGAATAGCGTGAAGCGTCATTTCACACGCTAGGTTTTAAGCCAGCCAACCAGCCGCCTCCTAGACCGTCCGGTAATTATCTTGACGCGGCCCGTCGCATCTTATATCCCCTAGGGAAATTGCGTCCCGTTCTGAAGCCTCAAACTGGGATGCAGTTTCCGCTAGGCGCCCCAAGAGGAAAGTGCATCCCGCTCCACAGCGTCACGCCGGGACGTACCCTCCGCCCACAGCCTTCCCCGCCGGCGTTTCCCCAGATAAAACCTGCCAAAATAAACCTGTCCCTTTTTGGCAGGTTTTAGAAGCGGACGGTGAAGGTAATCTGGTTGCCGTGGCCGCAGACAGAAGCGCTCCCGCCATGGGCCTCGGCGATGGCTCGCACCACGGATAGGCCCACGCCCGAGCCGCCTGTCTTGGAGCTGCGCGACACATCTGCGCGGTAGAAGCGGTCGAACAGCCGGTCCAGGTCGCCTTCGGGCAGCTCGTCCACGGCGTTCGATACGACAAGTTCGGCGGCGCCCTTACCCTGACCGCGCGAGGCTGCGCGCAGGCTTAGCTCAATCACGCTGCCCTCGCTCGCATAGCGCGTGGCGTTATCCAGCAGCAACTCAACCATCTGCGCTACCGCTGCAGCGTCGGCATGGGTCCGCACGCCGCTCGCAATCGACGTCGACAGACGCTTGCCGCGCGAAACCGCCACCGACTCAAACGGCGCCGCCGCCTTGTCCACGGCCTCCGAAAGATCGATCGATGTCATGGTAAAGCCCGCCGAGCCCTCGTCCATGCGAGCTAAAAATACCAGACGCTCCGTGAGCGCCGTCAACCGTGCAACCTGCTCGTGAATGCTCTGCGTCCATTCGCTCTCGCCGTTCTCGATTTCCTGCACCTCGTTAGCGGCATCAATCACGGCCAGCGGCGTCTTGATCTCGTGGCTTGCATCGGTAATAAAGCGCTTTTGCTTGCTGTAGCTCTCGACCATCGGTCGAATCACCGCGCCCGAGGCACCCGCCACGATTGCCAGCACCGCCAGCCAGCCAATGCAACTGATCGCCACGCTCGCGCTCAAAAACGAATGAAAGCTTGCAAGCTCACGCGAGCAGTCCACGAACACATAGGTGGTCTCGTCGCCCTGAACCGTAACCGTATAGCGGTAGTTACCAGAAAAGCCCGAGGTCCAACCTTTGGAATATAGTCCTGCCGCGATGCGTGCAGCACGCTTGGCGCCCACCGCGGCAATGCGGGCCGTGTTGACATCGGTCACCTGCCCACCGGCAATCGATACCGTAAAGTAGCGCGTGTCGAAGGGAGACTCCGCCGTCATGCCTTCGAAGTGCCTGATGCGAACGCCCGCTTGGCTATCGCCGGCATCCTTGCCATTAGCGGGATCGTCTTTAGGCTCGTCCCCCCAATCGAAACCGTCCTTGCCCGCCAGGATATAGTCCAGGCGAGCGTCGGCCATCTTGCAGACATGCGAATAATTGACGATGTTGATGCCGGCGATGATGAGCGTGAGCACCACGGTCACGGCGCCCATGGCAACGAGGATAAACTTGCGACGCAGACGACGTCCCATTGCACTGGCAGCATCGGCGCGCCCCGGATTACCCGAGTCCGCGCCCATGCCGAGCTTTGCCGACATGCGCTTCCGCCACGCGCTCGCGCTCACGCTTATTCGCCCTCCTCGACAACCTCAAGCGAATATCCCTGATTGCGCGACGCGTGGATGGCCACATTGGCACCAAGCGCCGTCAGCTTTTTGCGCAGGTACGAGATATAGACCCACACCACGTTGGCGCCTTCGGGCGCGTCCTCACCCCAAACCTCGAGCATCAGACGCTCGGTAGGCATACGCGTGCCGGCGTTGCGCATAAAGAGCTCCATAAGCTGAAACTCACGATTAGCCAGATGCTCCTCGCCCAAAGGCCCAACGAGTGTGCAAGCCGCCGTGTCGAGACGCACGTTGCCCACGCTGAGCGTCGTAGCGTCAATCGCCGTGGCAGCGCGCGTCATGGCACGAATGCGTGCGAGCAGTTCCTTGGCGGCAAACGGCTTGGTCAGGTAATCGTTGGCACCGGCATCCAGGCCCTCGACCTTATCGGACACCTCGCTTTTTGCCGTGAGCATGATGATGGGCAGGCGTTTGCCGGCCTCACGCGCGCGCTTAAGTACCTCGATACCGTCCATGCCGGGCATCATGATGTCCAGGATTGCGGCGTCATAGTCGTTGGCGAGTAGATATTCGAGTGCCGTCAGGCCGTCGAGCGCGGTGTCGACCTCGTAGTCACTATGTTGAAGAATCGCGGTAAGAGCGCGGGAGAGGCCGGGTTCGTCCTCGGCAAGCATCAGCTTCATAGTTGTTCCTTTGGCACACGGCTATACAGATTTCGATACTGCCGATAATAGCGCACCGTCAGTCGCCTTAGTGCAACCTTAGCTGCTCGACCTGCGCGTTTTCAAATACGCAGGATATGGCTTAGCCAAACTTAAGACGCAGATACCGAGCGCTTGGACGCATGCTGGTCGCGAATAGACAGCGACTCGTCCCTTCGCGGCATCCTAGTTATGCAAAGTGTTCGAGCGTTGCGCCTCGTACGCGCCCTCAAGCCGCAGCAGCCACTCCTTGCGATCAAGCCCGCCGGCATATCCGTTAAGCGAGCCGTCGGCGGCAACCACGCGATGGCACGGCACAATGATCGAAATAGGATTCCGCGCGACCGCGGCCCCCACGGCACGGGGAGACACAACAGGTGCTTCGTTTCCCGGTACACGATGTCGAGCCGCAACACGCTGGGCGATCTCAC
>CABUQI010000171.1 GCA_902493545.1 uncultured Collinsella sp.
CCGGCTATGACGGAGTTGGCCGACGTGCTCGAGACGCGCCATCAGCGTCTGGGCGTCGCGATGGCTTCGATGATCGGGTCGGATCAGGTCGATCTGGAAATGCTCGACCAGCGCGGTCGTCGTGCCTGGGATACCTATACGGCTCGTCTGGGCGACGCGCTCGATGCGGCCGCATGCCGCCCGTGCCTCAACGATCCGACGTTTATGGTCGAGCGTCGCGAGTCTGAGCTTGCCCTGACGGCCGATCGTCTGTCCGGCGCCATAGCGCGCTCGGTCGGGACATTCCGCTCCAACTTCGAGCGTCTGCCCGAGCGCTTGGTCGCAAGCACCTCGGGGCTCGATGGCAAGCGTCATGCGCTCACGCTTGCGAGTTCCCGTCTGGAGCATCAGGGACGTACGATGCTTAGCAAACCCGCGTCCGAACTGGGCCGTGCGGCAGCCTCGCTCGATGCCCTGTCGCCGCTCAAGGTTCTTGCCCGCGGCTATTCCATTGCATATAGCGAAGCCGGTGTGGCTACGAGCGCCAAGACCTTTAAGCCAGGCGACGCCATTCGCGTGCGTATGGCAGACGGCAACGTGGCGGCAACGGTCGATACGGTCGAGTAGGCCGCGTTTCAGAGCGATAAACCTTTAGGAAAGGAAACAGATATGGCAGAGAAGACCCCGGTCGAGCAGCTTACGTACAAGCAGGCTTCGCAGGAGTTGGAACTTATTATCCGCAGCCTGGAGTCGGGCGATATGGAGCTCGAGGAGTCGCTTGAGAGCTATACCCGCGGCGTCGAGCTCCTCAAGAGCCTGCGCACCCGCTTGTCCGATGCCGAGCAGAAGGTTTCGGTGCTCC
The DNA here is from genome assembly GCA_902493545.1 of uncultured Collinsella sp. Lineage (GTDB taxonomy): Bacteria > Actinomycetota > Coriobacteriia > Coriobacteriales > Coriobacteriaceae > Collinsella. Next base: position 842 of record CABUQI010000171.1, read on the forward strand.
TTAAGGACGTCGACGGCAACGACGTGCTCGCCGACGGCGAGGCCGCCAACACCGACGACAACCTCTCGTTCTAACCACCCCGACCAAATATAATTACCTTGGTCTGTGAGAAAGGAACCTACCATGTGTGATTGCATCTTCTGCAAAATTGCCAACCACGAGATCCCTTCGACCGTTGTCTATGAGGACGACCAAGTCATCGCCTTCGACGACCTCAATCCCCAGGCGCCGGTCCACACGCTCGTGATCCCCAAGAAGCACTACAGCGACATCGCCGACAACGTACCTGCCGAGACCATGGGCGCCATGGCTCACGCCATCCAGGAGGTCGCCAAGGCCAAGGGTCTGGAGGACGGCTTCCGCGTCATCTCCAACAAGGGCGTCAACGCCGGCCAGACCGTCATGCACTTCCACATGCACGTCCTCGGCGGCAAGAACCTGGGCGAGAACCTCATCTGAGGACGCCTCTTCCGTGCAATGAAACGGAAGCTCAGGCACCGATAACTTATATATCAACGCAATAAACCCGAGCGCGAGGGCGTTTGGGTTTATTATTGAAGCGTATGTAACCTGGCGGCGCCACACCGCCTGTTAGTAGGGAGACACATGAACGTTCTGGTCGTCAACGCAGGATCTTCGACCCTCAAGTATCAGGTCATCGATACCAAGTCCCACAAGGTGTCCGCAAAGGGCTCCTGCGAGCGCGTCTGCTTTACCGGCGGTACCTTCACCCACGCTGCCAACGGTTCCAAGAAGGTGACCGAGAACATCGAGTTCCCCGACCACAAGGTCGCCATCGAGGTCGTCCTGAAGGACCTCGAGGCCAACGGTGTCAAGATCGAGGGCATCGGCCACCGTATCGTTCAGGGCGGTTGGTACTTCGGCGATTCCTCCCTCGTCGACGAGGACGTCCTCGCCAAGATCCGCGAGGTCGCTCCGCTCGCCCCGCTGCACAACAACCCTGAGGCCAACGTTATCGAGTACTGCCTCGAGCAGTATCCCGACCTGCCCAACGTCACGGTCTACGACACTGCTTTCCACTTCAATATGCCCGAGGTCGCCAAGACCTACGCCCTGCCCAAGGACGTCTGCGACAAGCTGCACATCCGTAAGTACGGCGCCCACGGCACCAGCTACCGCTACATCTCCAAGAAGGTTGCCGAGATGACCAACGGCGAGGCCCGCAAGGTCGTCGTGTGCCACATCGGTTCCGGTGCCTCCCTGTGCGCCATCGAGGACGGTAAGTGCATGGACACCACCATGGGCTTGACGCCGCTCGACGGTGTCATGATGGGCACCCGCTGCGGTTCCATCGACCCTGCTACCGTGTGCTACCTGCAGCGCGAAGGCGGCTACACCTTCGACGAGGTCGACGAGATGATGAACAAGAAGTCCGGCCTTTTGGCTGTGACCGGCGGCAAGACCAACGACTGCCGCAACGTTGAGGAGCTCGCCGCTGCCGGCGACCCCGAGGCTCAGCTCGCCTTCGATATGTTCGTCTACAAGATTGCCGCCAAGGCCGCCGAGATGGCCACTTCTATGTGCGGCATGGACACCCTGGTCTTTACCGCCGGCATCGGCGAGCACGCTCCCGCTGTCCGCGCTGGCGTGGCCGACCGTCTGGCCTTTATGGGCGTCAAGATGGACCATGCCCGTAACGCCCTGCGTGGCGACGGCGCTTGGTGCCTGTCTGCCAAGGATTCCAAGGTTAAGATCTTCGTCATCCCCACGGACGAGGAGTTCATGATCGCTTCCGACGTCGAGCGCATCGTCAGCGGTAAGTAATTGATGCAAGGGGAGGGGACTGGATGGCCTTGCGCCGTTCAGCCCCCTTTTATGCTCTTTGGGCGAAGAGCTTAATAGTTATTTATTGAATTCTGATAACTTCTTATTAAAGGTACGGCCGCCTTATAGGTTTGCCGACCGTACTGTAATCACGAAGGAGTCTCATGAACGTACTTGTTGTCAACGCCGGCAGCTCGAGCCTTAAATAT
>CABUQI010000172.1 GCA_902493545.1 uncultured Collinsella sp.
ACCAAATACTCGCTCGTATCGGGCGTCTGCGGACGACCGGAGAAATGTACCGGCACGCACACCGCACCGCGACGCGCGAGCATCCAAGTCGCCACCGGAGAATCGATACCCGACGACAGCAGCGTCACGACCTTGCCGGCAGAACCCACCGGCAGACCGCCCACGCCGCGCTCGGAGCGCGCATACACATAAACGCTACCCTGGACCACCAGTACGTGCACCATCGCATCGGGGTCGTGCATTTGAACCTTTTTATCGGGGAAGGCCTCACACAGCACCTCGCCCACCTGACGATTGATGTCAATCGAGGTGAGCTTATAGTCAGTATTGGAGCGCTTGGCGTGCACCTTAAACGAATCGAAGGAACCAAACTCGCGCAGCGCCTTCACGGCGGCGGCACAGTACTCCTGAGGGTCGCGATTGGTGTGATACGCCAAAGACACGCGAGCAACGCCGGGAACGGTGCGAATGACACGCGCCGCCTCATCGGCCTGATGCTCGTTAAAGGTCACGAGGATATAACCGGAAATTCGAGACACGGCATTCACGGAAAAGGCGGCCAAGGCCGCCTTGATGTTATCCATGAGGATATGCTCAAAATGTGCGCGGTTCTTACCCTTCAGTCCAACCTCGTGATAGTGGACCAGGCAGACGCGAGCCGCCATTTAGGCTTCAGCAACCTTGTGGCCGAGCGCCTTCTCGTAACGGGCCTCGTCGTAAGAGATGTCGCCGTCGACAATCTCGTCCATAGCCATCGAGATGGTATCGGCACCGGAAAGTCCAATGGTGATGTCATCGACATCCTGGACGGCAAGCACACGGTTGTGCTGGCCACGCAGCATGCTATTGATGTCGCAGGCGCGCTTGGAGGCAAGCGAAGCGAGCAGGAAGCGGTTGTGATCGGTCTTCTCCAGAAGATCGTCAATGCAAGGCTTTACAACGGACACGGACCTCAGATCCTTTCATGCATATCGAGAACGCGAACGAGCTCATCGGTCGCGCGGTCGAGATCGTCATTTACCACGACGTCGTCGTAGCGGTCGGCAAGGGCAAGCTCATCGGCGGCGTTTGCCATACGCAGCTCAATCGTCTCGGGCGTCTCGGTACCGCGACCGACTAGACGCTCGCGGAGCACCTCAAGCGAAGGCGGCTTGATAAAGATCAGCACGGCCTCGGGGAAACGCTCCTTCACCTGCAGGGCGCCCTGGACATCGATCTCCAAAATCAGAGACGCGCCCGAGGCGAGCTTGGATGTGACCTCGCTCACCAACGTGCCGTAGCAGTTACCGTGGACCTCGGCCCACTCAACAAACTCACCGTTTGCCACGCGGCGGTCGAACTCCTCGCGCGTCAGAAAAAAGTAGTTGACGCCGTCGACCTCACCTTTGCGTGGTGCTCGCGTGGTAGCCGAAACCGTCAGGCCCAGGTTCGAGCGGCGCTCGCGCACACGAGTGACGAGCGTACCCTTGCCTGCGCCTGACGGTCCAGAAATCACAAAGAGCTTGGAATCCTGAGCGCTCACTTATTTGGTCAGCTGCTCGAGGAGCTGCTCGCGCTGACGGACGCCGAGGCCCTGGACGCGACGGGTAGCGGAGATGCCGAGCTCCTCCATGATCTTGGCGGCCTTGGCCTTGCCATAACCAGGAAGAGACTCGATGAGGGTGGAAACCTTCATGCGGGAAGCGATGGGGTCATCGGAGTTGAGCACGGACTCGAGGGACTTCTCACCCTTCTTGATCTGCTCGCGAAGCTCAGCGCGGGCGTGACGTGCGGCAGCAGCCTTCTCAAGAGCCTGCTTACGCTGCTCATCGGTAAGCTGAGGGAGTGCCATTCGTACCTCCAAATAGTTGGGTTATATCTGATTCAATAATTGGCATTTTAGCACGTAGAACGTACAAAATGCCCAATTGCGGGTCCATAGGTTAGACGATACCCGCAAAAAGTGCAATATACTGCGCCCAAAGTTAAGCCCCTGACCTGCGATTCCACACAAAGGATGGGATAGTTTACGCAGGCACAGGGGCTATTTTGTGCTAATGAGACCCAAAAGTGATGACTTAGGGGAATCTTTTACGCGACGTTTTCGACCAGCTCGGCGACGATGGCGTCAAAGGCGGCAACCGGATCGTCGGCGCCGGTGATGGGACGGCCCACCACAATGTGGCTTGCGCCTCGCTCGATAGCCTGGGAAGGCGTCGCCACGCGGGACTGGTCGCCTAAGGCGGCACCCACCGGACGCACACCCGGAGTCACGATCAGGGCATCGGGACCCAGCAGCTCACGCATGTCGTGAGCCTCCATCGGCGAGCACACGATGCCATCGATGCCGTTGGCCTGAGCGAGCTTTGCCAGGCGGGCGGCCTCCTCGGCCACGGGCGACTCGACGCCGATCTCGCTCAAGGCATCCTGATTCATGCTCGTGAGAACGGTGATGGCGACGAGCTTAGCGCGGTCCTCGCGCGCCTCCTCGGCACCCTCGCGGCAGGCAGCGAGCATGGCGCCCGAACCCAAACCGTGGACCGAAAGCAGATCGGCACCGGCAAGCGAGGCCGAGCGGGCGGCACCGCGAACCTGATGCGGAATATCATGGAACTTAAGGTCAAGGAAGACCTTAAAGCCCAGGTCCTTGAATGTCTTGACGATCTGGGGACCCTCGGCGTAATAGAGCGTCATGCCAACCTTAAGCCAGGCGGCATGGCCCGAAAGCTCGTGGGCGAGCTCGAGCGCACGCTCACGATCGCAGTCGAGGGCGACGATTACGCGGTCGCGGGCATCGGTCTCTAGCATTCGAAAGCACCTACCAGCTCGTTGATGTCCTT
>CABUQI010000173.1 GCA_902493545.1 uncultured Collinsella sp.
CGTCGCGTTTGACTACTTTACCGGGAACGGCAAGGCACATATTGTTCCCCTTTTATACGCTTTGCGCTGGACGGGCGCTCAATAATCCATCAGTTGATGGTAGCGCTCGCGGGCGCTGCGGGCAAACGCGCTACACCTGTGAGACGGCGGCTTGCGGGCTGGCCGAACAGCCTACTGCGATGCAACCTGCGCAAGACGAGCGCTTGCGACTGCCGCCTGACCGTAGGCGATGCAGCCGTCATTGACGGGTACGGTGTGGGGGACAAGGACAGTAAGGCCTGCGCTTTTGAGCTCGCGGGCGAGGAGCTGAAGCAGAAGTCGGTTCATGAAGACGCCGCCCGAGAGCGCGACGGTGTCGATGCCCTCGTGCACGCAGATATCGCTGGCGATGCGCGCCGAGGAGCGCGCGACGGAGACATGGAAATCGAGTGCGAGCCTGTCGGCGGGCGCTCCGGCTTCAATTCCTCCCAAAAGTGCCTCAAAGAGTGCTTTCTGGTCCAGAACATAGGGGCCGTCCAGCCACGATGGGCCAGATGCGAAATAGCCGGCGTTGTTGTCGGGAAAATGGGCGATTTCGTTGTCGAGCGCGCGCCAGGCGGCAGCCTCAAGCTCGATGGCGGGTTCGCCCTCGTAGGTTGCCTTGTCGCAGATGCCCAGAATTGCTGCCGCGGCATCAAAGAGACGCCCCATGCTGCTGGTACGCGGGCTGTTGATGCCGCGCTCGATCATGGTGGCTGTCACGCTGCGCGTTTGCTCGTCGAGGCTGTCCAAAAGCCGAGCGGCACCTGGGTGCTCGAGCAGGCCGAGCTCACTGAGCAGGGCAAAGGCGTTGCGGCGGGCGTCGCGCACGGAGGCCGCCCCGCCGGGGAGCGCCCAGGTGCGCAAATGCGCGGCGCGCTCAAAGCCGCCAAGGCTGGCAACAAGAAACTCGCCGCCCCAAATGGTCCCATCGGTGCCGGCGCCGGTGCCGTCAAAGGCGATGCCAAGGACGCGCGCGTCGGTTGTAAGCTGGCCCGCGGCGATGGCCTCGGCCATTACGCTCGCGATATGCGCATGATGGTGCTGCACCTCGACGAGCGGCAGATTGCATTTTCGCGCCTGCTCGCGCGCCCACTGGCCCGATAGATAACTGGGGTGTACATCGCAGGCCAAGGCGGCGGGCGCCAAGTCAAAGAGATCTTCCAAGCGCGTGCGCGCGGCGTTCCAGGCATCGAAGGTCCCGCCGTTTTCAACATCGCCGATATGCTGCGACACAAAACAGGTCGCCTCGCCGTTCGTCCCTTCACGCGTGAGCGCAATCGTGGCCTTTTGTTGTGGCCCGCAGGCAAGCACGCAGGACGGAGCGCGGTCGAGCGCCGGCAACGGCAGCGGCTGGGGTGCATATCCGCGAGCGCGGCGCACGGGCATAACGGTGCCGTCAACCACGCGCACCACAGAATCGTCGTAGCGCGAGAGGATCGCGCGGTCGTTACCGAGCAGCGCGTCGGCGATGCCGGCGGCAACGAGGTGTTCCCAGGCAAGGTCGTCGTCGGTCTCGATGGGTTCTTCGCTCAGGTTTCCGCTGGTCATGACGAGCGCGTGCATACCGCAGGCTTCTGCCGCGGCAAGCAACAGATGTTGAAGCGGTGTATAGGGGAGCATGACGCCGAGCTCGGGCAAGTCGTGCGCGACAGATGGCGCGAGGGCGAGGATGTCGGGGGAACCGCCGTTGCCCTCGCCAACAGTGCGCCGGCGCAGCAGCGCAATGGGACGGATACTGCCGGCGAGAAGCTCGCGCTCAGCGTCGTCGATATGGCACAGGCGCCCGGCATCGGCAAGACTGCGCACCATGACGGCAAGTGGTTTGTTACTGCGGCGTTTGCGATGGCGCAACTCGGCCACCGCCTGCTCGTTGGCAGCATCACAGGCTAGATGGAATCCGCCCAGGCCCTTGATGGCGACGACGCCACCGCTGGCCAGCAGCTCAACGCAGCGCTCGATGATGGCGTCGCTGGCCTCGCGTGTGGTGCCGACGGCCGGTGTCGCGGACGAATTCCCGCACGCATCGCCGTTCACAGCCTCGCGCCACGTAATATGCGGCCCGCAATCAAAGCAGGCATCGGGCTGTGCGTGAAAGCGACGGTCGAGTGGATCGGCATACTCTGCGGCGCAGGCGGGGCACATGGGAAAGCGATCCATCGAGGTGGCCGCTCGGTCATAGGGCAGCGACCGGATGATGGTAAAGCGCGGCCCGCAGTTGGTGCAGTTGATAAAGGGGTAGTGATAGCGTCGGTCGGCGGGGTCGAACAGCTCGCGCAGGCAATCGTCACAGGTAGCGATATCGGGCGAGATGAGCGTCGTGTGCGCGGTCTGGTCTTGCGATGCTACGATGCGAAAACCCTCTTCATTGGCGGTATCCCAACCGTTGACTGCCAGGTCCACAACCTCGATATACTCAACGCGAGCCGCCGCGGGCGCATGCTCAGAAAGCGCGGCAACAAAAGCATCGAGCGCATCGGCCGGAGCGTGCGCCTCGATATGCACGCCGTCGCCCGCGTTGAGCACCCAGCCGCAAATGCCGTGCGCCATGGCCTCGCGATACACAAACGGCCGCATGCCAACGCCCTGCACAATGCCCGTTACATGAATATGCACATGCCGCATGCGACACCCCTCATCAAAACCGACCAAAAAGGGACAGGTTTATTTTGGTAGGTAAAACGCTAAACCTGCCAAAACAAACCTGTCCCTTTTTGGCAGGTGCGCTGCGGGAAATCCCGCTATAGCCCCAGGCTTTGCTTGGTGGCGGCGCAGGTGAGCTCGCCGTGCTTAACGCCGC
>CABUQI010000174.1 GCA_902493545.1 uncultured Collinsella sp.
GCCTCGGCAGCGGTCAGGTAGTTGTCGCGCTCGGTATCGGCCTGGACCTTCTCGATGGGCTGGCCCGAGGCGTCGGACAGGATCTGGTTGAGCTCGCGACGAGTCTTCTTGATCTCCTCGGCCACGATCTCGATCTCGGTCTGCTGGCCCTGGGCACCGCCGCTGGGCTGGTGAATCATGACCTTGGAGTGCGGCAGGCAGAAGCGCTTGCCCTTGGCGCCGGCCGAAAGCAGCACGGCGGCCATAGAGGCGGCCATACCGACGCAGATGGTGGAGACCTGCGGCTTAATGAAGTTCATGGTGTCCAGAATCGCCAGGCCGGAGTACACCTCGCCGCCGGGTGAATTGATGTAGAGCGAGATATCCTTCTCGGCATCCTGGCTCTCAAGATGCAGCAGCTGGGCAACGACCAGGTTGGCGCTGACGGAGTTGATCTCCTCGCCCAAGAAGATGATGCGGTCGTTGAGCAGGCGCGAATAGATATCGTAGCTGCGCTCGCCGCGCGGCGTCTGCTCGATAACGTATGGCACGAGGGCGGAATCGAACTTAGCGATCATACGCATCTCCATTTCTCTCTTGCGGACCAAATTGGTTCTAGATAAACGTACGGTGCCCGCATGCTATGCATTGGCTGGCACCGTACGAAGCTACCGGATAACCGGTGTATAACTTTACCCCATCACGGGCGCACGCATGCGCTCGCGGGCAAGGTGGTGAGAATTACTCGGCGTCCTTGGCGGTCTCGTCGACCTCGGTCACCTTGGCGTTCTCGACCAGGTGGTCGACGGCCTTGGAGCGACGGATGGACTCGCGGACGGCAGGCATGCGGCCATCGGCAATGAACTCGGCCTTGGAAGCCTCGACGTCCTTGACGCCGGCCTTCTCGAACTCGGCGTTGATGTCGTCCTCGGTGACCTCGATCTTGAGCTCACGGGCGAGGGCGTCGAGAGCCAGGGACTCACGGGCGACGTCGTTAGCCTGCTTGTGCAGGTCGCCGATGAACTGCTCCATGGTCAGACCGGAAGCGGGCAACCAGGTGTCCAGCGTCATGCCACGGGCAGCGAGGTTGGACAGGAAGTTCTGGCCAAGCTCCTCAAAGACGGACTGCTCGTAGTCGGCGTCCATCTCATCGAGCTGCAGACGCTCGGCGAGAGCGGAGACGCAACGGTTCTCCTTCTCAGCCGGGAGGCGGGAAGCCTTGTCCTGCTCGATCTCGATCTTGATGGCGTCGCGCATGGCTTCGATGCTGTCAAAGCCAAAGTCGGACTTGACGAGCTCGTCGGTGAGCTCGGGGGTGTTGCGGACCTTGATGCCCTTGACGGTGACCTCGACGGTGTGGGTCTCGGCCTCCTCGCCCTCCTCGACCTCGTCGGTCCAGGTGACGGTCTTGACGTCGTCGACGTTAGCGCCGATCAGGGCCTCGTTGAACTCCTTGGGGTTGCTGTCGCTACCGGCGATGAGCATACGGCCCTCGGCGGCGAAGTTGTCGGCGTTCTCGACGGCCTTGAGGTCGACGGTCACGTAGTCGTCAGCCTCGACGGCGCGACCCTCGACGTCCTCGAAGGTGGCACGGTAGTTGAGGAGCATCTCGACCTGGTTGTTGATCTCGGACTCGGTGACCTCCGCGGGAGGCATCTCGATCTCAACGGCGTCGAAGGAGGAGAGCCCAGCGGCAGGACGCAGGGAGAACTCGACGGTGTAGGTGTAGTCCTCGTGATCCTTGGCGAGGTCGAGCTCCTTGTAGTCACCGCTCTTGGTGGGGACGATGTCCAGCTCGTTGAGGACGACGGGCTCGTTGGCGGCGATCAGGTCGTTGGTGGCCTGAGCGAGGGTAGCCTCGGCGCCAAGTGCGGAGTCGATGACCGGACGGGGAGCCTTGCCGGCGCGGAAGCCCGGGAAGCGGTACTTCTTGGCGGTATCCTTGTAGGCCTTCTTAATCGCGGCGTCGACGTCGGCGGCCGGGATGGTGACCGTAGCGGTGAGCTTGGCGTCCTTGACGTCAGAAGCGGTGATGTTCAACACGTTCCTCCTCATACTGCCCAGCTTATCTGAGGTGCTGGTACCTTTATGCAACAAAGTGTCGCGAGGGCATAAGCCGACGCGGGTGCGTTGGTGCGGGCGAAAGGACTCGAACCTTCACGGGAATCCCACCAGAACCTAAATCTGGCGCGTCTACCAATTCCGCCACGCCCGCATGAGCGCACAGACTAGGAATGATAGCAGATACGAACGGCAAGCGCACGCACACCTTTTACAGGCTCACGACCTCACCACGAGTGCAAAAGGCGGGGCGAGTTGCCCCGCCCCGCCAATTACGACTTGTTCGCTGACCCGCTACTCCCCCAGCAGGGCCTTCTCGGGCGTAATCGGCAGCGAGCGAACCTGGTGGCCGGTGGCGTGTGCGACGGCCGAGGCCACGGCGGCGAGTGGCGTGTTGATGACGACCTCGCCGATCGACTTGGCGCCAAACGGACCCGTCGGCTCGTAGCTCGGCTCAAAGGCCACGCGAATGCTGCCGATATCCAGGCGCGTGGGCAGCTTATAGCTCATAAAGTTGCCGGTGCGCAGGCGGCCGCGGTCGTCATGCTCGACGATCTCGTAGAGCGCGTGGCCGATACCCTGGGCAATGCCGCCCTCGGCCTGGACGCGCGCGAGCGCCTCATTGATCACGGTGCCGCAGTCCACAGCCGCCGCATAGTCCACCACGGTCACCTTGCCGGTGGCCTTGTCGACCTCGACCTCGGCAATGCCGGCCATAAACGGCGGAGGCGAAACGGGCAGGCAGGCAGAGGC
>CABUQI010000175.1 GCA_902493545.1 uncultured Collinsella sp.
CAAGCAATCGTTATTCGGGTCTTTAGGAATCCGCGTGATTAAATGCACGGCAATGGGTACATAGCCAGTACAGTAAGTCCCCGAGGCAGATTGGAGCCACGTATGGATATCAAGGTTTCTGGACGCAAGACGACGGTAACCGATGCTCTGCGTGCGCATGTGGATGAGAAGATCGGCGAGGCGCTCAAGGTTTTCGATATCGAGCCCATGACGGTCGACGTTGTACTTCGCTATGAGAAGAACCCCTCGAACCCCAACCCGGCAATCGTCGAGGTTACGGTTCGTGCCCGCGGTTCGGTGATTCGCGTTGCCGAGCACGGTGCAGATATGTACGCCGCCATCGACCTCTCCGCCGATAAGGTCACCCGCCAGCTGCGCAAGTTCAAGACCAAGGTCGTGGACAACCGCCAGGGCGGTGCCAGTGCAGCGGATGTCGCACCGGTCGAGCGCGTCGAGGATCTGGCCGACCTGCTGCTGCCCGAGGAGGAGGACGACCTGCTCGTCCGCGAGAAGGTCATCGATGTCACCCCGATGACCGAGGAGCAGGCGCTGGTGCAGACCGATCTGCTTGGTCATGACTTCTACGTGTTCGAGAACGCGACGACTGGCCTCATCAATGTGGTGTATCACCGTAAGAATGGTGGATATGGCATCATCAAGCCCCGCATCGAAACACTTGACGAGTAAAATACGTTAACTTGCATGAGTTAACGGTTGGCGGCCATCCCATGCGGGTGGCCGCCTTTTTACGTAAGGAGTCGCTTTGATGGACAAGGCCGCATCCGCCGGTCATTCGGACCGTTGCCGCATCGTCGTCGATACCTGCTGCGACTTTAGCCCCGAGGTCGCCGCGAACCTCGATGTCGATATCCTGGGTTTCCCCTTCATTATCGATGGCGAAGAGCGCACGGACGACATCTGGTCGAGCATGAGCCCTAAGGAGTTCTACGACCGGATGCGCGCCGGTGCCCGCGTGTCCACCTCGGCTGTGTCGCTCGGTCGCTATATCGAGTTCTTTACCGAGTGCGCCAAAGAGGGCACGCCCACGGTCTACCTGTGCTTTACCTCGGCGCTGTCGTCGAGCTACAACTCCGCGTGCCAGGCGGCAGATGCCGTGCGCGCCGAGTATCCCGATTTTGAGCTTTACGTGGTCGACAACGCTCTGCCCTGTGCGACCGGCGCGCTCTTGGCGCTCGAGGCCGTGCGCCAGCGTTCGGCGGGACTGACCGCCAAGCAGCTGGTCGATTGGGCAAACGAGGCAAAGACCTACGTCCACGGCTACTTTACGCTCGAGAGCTTCGACGCACTGGCTGCCGGCGGCCGCATTCCGCCCGCGGCAGCGCAGCTCACGGCAAAGCTCGATGTCAAGCCTGAGCTCTCCTACGACCTGGCCGGCTCGCTGTCGCTGATCGGCGTCAACCGCGGCCGCAAGAAGGCACTCAAGTCCATCCTCAAGTCGTTCCGCGAGAACTACGTGCCCGACCGCACCATGCCCATCGCCATCATGACGGCCGATGCCGAGAAGGACGGCGACTGGCTCGAAGCTGCCATCCGCAAGGAGGAGGGCTGCGCCGACGTCACGATCATTCGCAGCTCCGTGGGTCCCACCATTGGCTCGCACGTGGGCCCCGGCATGGTGGCCTGCGCGTTTTGGGGTAAGAACCGCGCCGACAAGGCGTCGCTTTCCGACCGCATCGCCCGCCGCGTGCGCGGCCAGTAGGCAAGCGCTGCGTCCGTAATCGCCTTCGACTCACAGCCCAAACGCTGGCACCGAGTATTCAACCTGGTAACAACACCCAACCCAAAAGGAAAGGTTTCATGGCAAACAAGCTCTCTGTCGCATTTATCGGCACCGGAATCATGGGTGCCCCCATCGCCGGCCACATCCTGGATGCCGGCTATCCCGTCACGGTCAACAACCGCACCAAGTCCAAGGCCGCCGCGCTTATCGAGCGTGGTGCCGCCTGGGCCGATACGCCGGCCGATGCCGTGGCTAACGCCGATGTCGTCTTTACCATGGTGGGCTATCCCTCCGAGGTCGAGGAGCTCTACCTGGCGGGCGACGGCCTGCTTGCATGCACCAAGCCCGGCGCGGTTCTGATCGACCTCACCACGAGCTCGCCCGAGCTCGCGCGCGATATTGCCGAGGCCGCCCAGGTTTCCGGTCGCATGGCGTTTGACTGCCCCGTCACCGGCGGCGAGTCGGGTGCTATCGCCGGCACGCTTACGGCTATCGTGGGCGCTACCGAGAACGACATCGCCCCGGTCCGCGACATCCTTTCCACCTTTGCGGCAACCATCTGCTGCTTTGACGGCGCCGGCAAGGGCCAGGCTGCCAAGCTCGCCAACCAGGTGTCGCTGGGCGCCTGCATGGTCGGCATGGCAGACGCCATGGCATTTGCCGAGCTGAGCGGCCTTGACCTGGAGAAGACCCGCCAGATGATCCTGGGCGGCACCGGCAAGTCCGGCGCCATGGAGAGCCTGGCTCCCAAGGCGCTCGACGGCGACTACAAGCCCGGCTTTATGGTTGAGCACTTCATTAAGGACCTGCGCTTGGCGCTCGCCTATGCCGACGATCGTGAGCTTGCGCTGCCCGGCGCCGACGTGGCCTTTACGCTCTACGACATGCTCGACGCCATCGGTGGCGCCAAGCTGGGCACCCAGGCCATCACGGTCCTCTACAAGGAGGAGGCCGACGCCATCGCCGCCGGTCTGGACTGGTCGCAGTATCGTCCCGAGGAGCACGGTGCTCACGAGGACGGCTGCGGTTGCGGCGAGCA
>CABUQI010000176.1 GCA_902493545.1 uncultured Collinsella sp.
AGTTTTAACAACTTTAACAAAGTTTAGCAACTTTAGCAGAGTTTAACAGGTTTAGCAGACCTAGCCGCTTTTGACCTTACCGGTCCTGCTGGAGCCACCCACTTGAGCAAATACAAATGGCTCCATTCAATTTGTCGGCAACCTGCTCGATACAGTAATTCGTACTTTAATTCGCTACGACTTAATTCGTTATACCTTATCTATACGCAAATGTTCCCGGTACGCCGGCAGCAGTAGCCCCTTCGTTTTGTCGGCATGGTGAGCAAATGGGATGACAAGCGCGGTCCAGCCCTTCTATGCCGCCCCTACCCCAGCGAGCGGTTGAGGGAGCCGAGCTCATCGTTACCCATGGTGCGCCACATTTGATAGATGCAGCCGCGCGCCAAGAAAAAGAAGCCGTTGTCGACGAGTTGCACGGCGGCATCCGCGAGTTGATTGGTCACGGCGGGCACCGGCGGCAGCTCAAGACCTGCCTTGCGGATGGTCTCGACAGCCTCCTCAAACGTGGGCGGTTTGATGACGCCCATCTCGTTCATAAGGCCCTGCATTTCCTCCTGCGCACTGCCGCCCGACTCCTCGCCGCGCGGCACCAGGCGATAACATGCCAGCGCCAGCTCGAGCTGGTCGCAGTTCCAGTAGGCGAATGCCAGGCGATAGAACAGGTAACCGATCGAAGGCCGGTCGCTGGCAATGCGCAGGCCGTGACGCGCTACCTCGATAATCTCGTCATAACGCTCCAGGCGTGCTAGCACGTTAATCAGGGCAAAGTGAGACTGCATGGACGAGCGCGCCAAGTCGTAGAGACGGCGCACCTCGGGCAGCGCACGCTCAAAGTCCTCTTGTTCGGCGTAAAAGCTGCAAATCTCGTGCTGGGCAAAATACAGCGCATCGGGAGCGCGAAGGATACGCACGGAACGGTCCTCCTCCATCACCGGCAGCACCATGCGCACCAGCTGGTTGTCGCAGAACTGGGTCTGCACTGGGCCCGTCGCCAAAAGCTCAGCAACAGTACACTTGGCTTCCAGCTCCTCGACAAGGCGAGAAAAGCCCTCGAAAGCACCGGCTCGGTCAACTTTGGATTGCTCGCGCAGCTCGACGACACGGGCGACATACGGATCGTTGTCCTCCTCCATGACCTCAAGCTCGTCAGCCGTATCAGCGAGCAGCAGATCGCGAAGCGCAGGCGGCAATGGACGATGGTCATCGCGTGGTCGGGCGTGAACCTCTGCAGGCTCAATCATGTCCGGCGCATCTGCCTCATATGCCTCGAGCAAATGCTTGCAGGGCATGTCGTCCATATCCATGCTCTCAAGATCCTTGGCGACAGAAACGCAATCGGCCAGATAAGCCGCACGGCCAAAGGAGTACGTTTTAACAACGCGCTCGCCCTGCTCGCCGTCGGGAGCCGCAATCTGCACGTAGCAGCGCGTGATGCGAGCACCCGAAGCAAAGCAAGCCGCCGCGAGTGTAAGCGCAATACGCGCATCGTGCTCGGTGGCCCATGCTGCGCGCTTAGGCTCATCTACCTCGCGCCAGGCGTCATCTTGAGCATCGTATTCGCGCCGCGGCATAGCATCGACAACCGTGCGGCCAAATCGCACCAGCATGATGCCCTCGGCGACGTTCGCTCGATAGGTGTAATCGAGCCGCGTGATCACGTTGAGCGCTTCTACGATACGTGCAAAGCGGGTGCGAACGTCCCACTCTCCACCCGGCTGGCACGCAACCGTCCCCGGCTTGGCCCACGGGTTGTCATTCGACAGCGTTTCGAGCAAGCGAGGAACGTCGTTTGTCGTCTTGCTGATATGCCATAGGTCGAAGAGCGAGCAGCCCTCAAAGCTTGGCGACGAGGCAACGGGGCCCAACCCTGCTCCAATACGCTCAAGGATGCCCGATAGGCGGTTCAGGCGGCACTCGACGGCAAGCAGGGTATCGATCTCGTCCTGGTCCAGCGGGCTACGGTCAAAATTGAGATAGAAGAGCCTCGAGCGATCGATGCGCGCCAGGCTCATTTCGGTTTTAGCCGCTATGGTGCGCAGGCGTGGCAGATTAACTTCGCCCATCAAAGCGGCGGCATAGCGCTCAATGCCACTTGGATTATCTGTATGGTCAATGCGGTAGAGCAACGTTTCAATTGCATCGGGCAGCGGCGTGGAATCAAAACCCAGCAGTACCTCAACCGGCTCGGGGAGTTTTACAAGTTTGATCTTGTCGACGGCATTTTTCATGCCCTCGTCGAGGCCGTCACCGTTTGCCGTGCTTGAGATGGAGTTTTCAGAATCGGCGAATATCACGTAACGCAAGAACATCGAGGCCATGAACTCGCCGTAGCGAAGGCTGCGCGTCGAATTCCACGTCTCGCGATCGGATTGTTCGCGCATGGTTCCTTCGGGAGAGCCGATGACTCGCGCCCGGGAGCGCATCGTCCCATCGGCACCCCTGACCGCAATCTCACCGATGTTGGAATCGGACTCGTCGAGAATCAGTTGCATGTCGGGATCGTCGGGCAGCGACATCTCGTTAACGGGACGGTCCACCTTATAGACCTCACCCGAAACGCTCACGTAGCCCAAAAGCGACACATGGCTTTTGCCGACGAATTCGACGACATAGCATGATTCATGCGGGTCCTCGCCAAAGAGCTTCCAAACCACGCCATACGAGCGTCCCGCAGGCTGCTCGGGCATGGCCGGAAAGCGCTTTTTGGGATCGAGAAACCTGAGCTTGTATGTCGGACGCTCTGCCACGAAATATCACCCTGATCGG
>CABUQI010000177.1 GCA_902493545.1 uncultured Collinsella sp.
CTGATGCTCACGAATGCGATGAGCACCAAGCTGATGGTGTTCACGATGTCGGTCACCGAACCCATGATGATGCCCATGTAGTCGGTGTACGAAATTGCCCGATCATCATGGCCAGCGGCTTTGACCTGCTTGTTGTACGCATCGATGTGATCGAGTACGCGCTCCTTGGCCTCAAAGTCGCGCGGGAAAATCTTGACCGAGATGGGATCTGCCTCGTCCGCATAACCCAACGTGGTCAGATTGTTGTCGTAGGTAAGCTTCGACGCCTTCGCATAGCTCATCATGAGCGAGCTCAGGTCCTCGGCGTCCATGTTGAAATGGATGGCATGAGCAAAGGCACTCGCATCCACGCGCATGGCGCTCGCCAGGTTAGCAAAACTCGACGACATCTGCGTCGCCATCTGGCCCATGAGCCCTGCTGCGCCTGCCCTGAGCTGAGCTGACACCGTCGCCGCAATCTGATCGCTGATCGACTTCATCACCTGATCCATAGCCTGCTGCAGATACGGAGCCAGCTGCTTTTGCACATAGTCGGTCATCGCCTGCTGCAGGCGCTCGGCCAGGGCATCGCCGCCGAGCGCTTTGAGCTGGGCCAGGATTTGCTGGGCTGCCGTATCACCCTCAAGATACGCCGAGAATGCGGAAGCAAGCTTTGACGCGTCCTTAAGATCTTCGGGCGACAGCGCCTTAAACTGATCAGACCGCAAAAAGCCCTCAAACAGCTGGTTGGCTAGTGTTCCCACCTGCTGCATTTGCTCGGGTGTGAGTTCCAGGCCGTCAAAAATGCCCGAGAAATCTGGGGTTGGCGCTTTGGCCATGATGTCGCTGAAGTCGATGTCCTTACCAACGCCCGAAAGGTCAATGTCCAGCCCGGACAAGTCAAGACCCGACAGGTCCATACCGCCGGCCGCACCCGAGAGTGCAGACGTATCGAACGAGAACGCGCTCTTCAGCGCCGCCTCGTCCGCGCTGAACATGCTGCCCAGATCCACGCCCTGTTTTGCCTCGCCCTGCAGTTCATCGAAAGACTTGCCCGTAAAGACATCCGTCTCGGGGTGGGTAAGCTGCTCTTGCACAATCTGCGAATCGGCGGCGCGCTCCATAAGCTGGTGAGTCAGCGCATGTGTATAGGCAATGCCCGGAGACAACGCGCTCGCATTGGCCGTCTCGTTAGGTCGCACCACGCCCACAATGTGCACGTCAATGCCGTCGGCAACCTTGTCGGCCATAAAGTCGGCGTCACCGGACATGTCAGTCCACATGCCGGTCTCTTCGTTTTTGCGATAAGCATCGGCCGGCGACAACACCTTAAACGTCGTGGACAGCGCATCGTCGTAGGTAAAGTCGGCGCCGGTCTCGGGCGTTTCGACCCCACCGTCGGCCGCCATGGCGCTGTTAACCAGGTCGTTGAGCTCGTTGATATCCAGCGCGCCGATGCTGTAGAGCGTGTAATCGCCCACCGTGCCACGGCTCGAAAGCACCATCACGGCTTCGTTGGCGGACGTGGGCCAGTGACCAGCGACGACATCGTACTGGCTGTCGAGCAGACTCTGGTCGTCGATCATCTCGTTAAAGACCGAGGTTCCCATGGATTCCATGCTCACCGTTGCCGCCGAACTTGCGCCTCCGCTCATGGCCTCGGTCATAGCGTTGGGCACCAGCCGGACGGGCTTCTCGTCGCCCTTACCCGAACGATAGACAACTGGCGTCACGCCATAGCCGTACTGGATGGCGTTGACCTCTTTATCGATTCCGTCGCCACCGGCATCGAGCCATGCCTTAAAACTCGTCATGTCGTTGGACTTAACGCTCGCAAACATATCCTTTACGGCCGTAACCACGGGAATTTTATCGGTTCCCTTAGCCTTGCCGCCGGCACTGTCGTCGGACGAATCCACATTTTCAGGCGAGTCATCATCCGCAGCCCCCTGACCACCCATCATGGACGACAGGTCGTAGTCCTGCTTGGAAATGGTGAGCGGATAGCTCGAGAGCGTATCCTCCTCGACCTTTTTGATGTAGCCGTTTACGCCATTGGACAGCGCCAGAATCGCCGCGATACCGATAATGCCAATCGAGCCCGCAAAGGCAGTCATGGCCGTGCGGCCCTTCTTGGTCATGAGGTTTCGGGCAGAAAGCCCCAACGCCGTCACAAAGCTCATCGAGGTTTTGCGCGTAGGCTTAGCCTCGCGACGCACGGCCTTTGCTACATCAAAGGGGTCGGAATCGTCGGTGATCTTGCCGTCCGCCAGGTTAACGATGCGCGTGGCGTACTGGTACGCCAGCTCGGGATTGTGCGTGACCATGATGACCAGGCGGTCGCGCGCCACGTCCTTGAGCAGATCCATGACCTGTACGGATGTCGTTGAATCCAAAGCGCCGGTCGGCTCGTCTGCCAGCACAATCTCGGGATCATTAATCAGGGCGCGGGCGATGGCCACACGCTGCATCTGCCCGCCCGAAAGCTGGCTCGGGCGCTTGTTAACGTGCTCGCCCAGGCCGACTTTCTCCAACGCCTCGCGCGCACGCTGGCGACGCTCGGCATGCCCCACGCCCGTGAGCGTAAGCGCCAGCTCCACGTTTTCCAAAATGGTCTGATGCGGAATGAGGTTATAGCTCTGGAACACAAAGCCGATGCGGTTGTTGCGATAGGCATCCCAATCGCGATCGTGAAAGTCCTTGGTCGATATGCCGTCGATCAGCAAGTCACCAGAATCGAAATGATCGAGCCCACCGATAACGTTGAGCATCGTAGTTTTGCCCGA
>CABUQI010000178.1 GCA_902493545.1 uncultured Collinsella sp.
ACGGCCTTTTTGGCGGCTGCAGCCATGTTGTCCAGATCTTCCTTGGTGGGATGGTCCTTCGCGGCAACCCAGTTGTCGAGCAGCATCTTAAATCGGGCGTTTTCGGGATCCTGCTCAAGCATTGCCTCGTAGCGCTGCTTGACGGCGGGACCCATCTTGCCCTGGCACATCGCCCAGCCCGCAAGCTCGGCATCCCCAGCCAAATTGGAAGTCACGCGATCAATAATCTGCTGGTAATAGCTCTGGTCGGCCCCAAAACCGCAGGTGCCAAACAGGAAGACGCGCTTGCCGTGCAAGGCGGAGAGCAACGCCGCGACCGAAGGCGTGCACGCGCCCTTGTCGCACCAAAAACCGACGAGCACCGTGTCGGCCGCGCAGGCGCCCTGCGCCTCGAGCGCAACCTGATCTGCATCCGCATCGTCGCTCAACGCCGCGGCATGGACAAACTCAACACCCGCAGCCTGCAGAGCGCGCTTGATCGCGCCCGAAACCATCCTGGTATTACCGCTCTTGCTGTTAACCACCAAAGAGCACGTCATAGTCACGTTGCCTCGTTTCCCCCAAAACTAAAGCCACTAATGCAATTTATTAGATGAATATCTTAGTACTAACGTGACAGATGTAAACCACCGTCTGTCGATTGATTAATTTGCCCCACGGGCTTGCTCACTGGGCAAACTGGCTGCGATAGAGTTCGGCGTAGAAGCCGCCTGCCGCTAGCAGCTCGTCGTGCGTGCCGCGCTCGATAATCTGGCCGTCGCGCATCACCAGAATGCAGTCGGCGTTGCGGATCGTCGACAGGCGGTGCGCCACCACAAAGCTTGTGCGGCCGGCCATAAGCTCGTCGAACGCCGCCTGCACCTGCAGCTCGGTGCGGGTATCGATGCTCGAGGTCGCCTCGTCCAGCAGCAGAATCGCCGGGTCGGTGAGCATGACGCGCGCGATGCACAGCAGCTGTTTTTGACCCTGGCTAAACGTGCCGCCGTCCTCGCCGATTACCGTATCGTAGCCGCCTGGCAGCTGCACGATAAACTTGTGCGCGTGCGCGCGCTTGGCAGCTTCGATAACCTGCTCGCGCGTGGCGTCGGGACAGCCGTAGGCGATGTTTTCCGCCACCGTGCCCTCGAACAGCCAAGTGTCCTGCAACACCATGCCAAAGGCGCGGCGCAAGCTTGCGCGCGTGTAATCACGCGAGGAACGGCCATCGACCGCAATGCGACCGGCATCGATATCGTAAAAACGCAGCAGCAAATTGATGAGCGTTGTCTTGCCACAGCCCGTAGGACCGACCAGGGCAAAGCGCATGCCGGGCTTAGCCTCGATGCAGATGTCCTGAAGCAGCTTGCGGTCGGGCACGTAGCTAAAGTCCACATGCTCAAGGGCGACCTCGCCCTGCGGTGCGGCAAGTTCCACGGCATCTGGCGCGTCGGGCTCCTGCTCGCGCGCATCGAGCAGCGCAAACATGCGGCGCGCCGAGGCATACGCGGTCTGGATCTGCGTAATGACGTTAGTGACCTCGTTGAACGGCTTGGTGTACTGGTTGGCATAGGACAGGAAGATCTGCACGCCGCCCACCGTAAGCGCCGCGGGCACGCCCGTGATCACGCCCACGCAGCCGATCACAGCGACCACGGCATAGATGATGTTATTGATAAAGCGCGTACCGGGGTTGGAGAGCGAACCCATAAACTGCGCGCGCTCGCCCGCGGTGTAGAGCTCGGCATTGAGGGCATCGAAGCGCTGCTGGGCGTTAGGGCCATAGGCAAAGGCGTCGACAAGCTTTTGCTCGCCTACGTACTCCTCGATATGACCACCGAGCTGCCCTTGAATACGCTGCTGTGCCGTAAAGCTTTTGTTGGAGAGCTTGGCAATAGCGCCGGCTGCAAAAATGGAAAGCGGCGTGACGAGCACCACCACGAGCGTCATGGTCAGGTTAATGGAGAGCATAAACGCGAGCGTGCCCACAATGGTGATGACGCCGGTGAAGAGCTGCGTGAAGCCCTGCAGCAGACCGTCGCCCACCTGGTCGACGTCGTTGACCACACGGCTCATAAGGTCGCCGTGAGCATGGCTGTCGATAAAGCTGAGCGGCATGCGGCTGAGCTTGTCGCTCGCCTCCACGCGCATGTCACGCACCGTTTCGTAGGACAGGCGGTTGACGCAGTAGCCCTGCAGCCACTGGAAGGCCGCAGCTCCCACCACGACGAGCGCGAGTTTGGTAACGAGCGGCAGCAGCGCATCGAAGTCCACCTGGCCCGCGGCAACGATCAGGTCGATGCCCTCGCCAATGAGGATGGGTGTGTAGAGCTGCAGGACCACCGAGACGGCGGCACTCACAAACGACGCCGTAAACGAGATACGATGCGGACGGACGTAGCCCATCAGGCGGCGGGTCACCGCACCCACGGGATAGCGCTCGGGATCGCCGGGCTGGCGCGGACCGTCGCCCAGGTCGTTGAGGTTATCGTTACCGGACACGTTGGCCGTCATCGTGGCGACCGAACCGGAAGAAGTGTACGGATTCATTTAGCAGCCCTCCTTTGCGCAAGTGGATGCCGGGGCAGCCGGGACAGACGCGGGCGTCGCGCTCCCCTGCTGACCCTCGAGCTCCTCGCGGCGCAGCTGCGACTGGCAGATCTCGCGGTAGAGCTGGCAGGTCGCGTACAGCTCGTCATGCGTGCCCAGGCCCGCAACCGAGCCGTGATCGAGTACGCAGATCATGTCGGCGTCGCGCACGGTCGAGACGCGCTGGCT
>CABUQI010000179.1 GCA_902493545.1 uncultured Collinsella sp.
TCGACCTCCTTCTCGCCCAGGATGAGCATGTAGGGCACGCGGTCGATGCTGCGGGCCTCACGGATCTTGTAACCGATCTTCTCGTCGCGGTCGTCGCAGACCACGCGGATGCCGGCCGCCTCCAGCTTGGCGCACACCTCGTGAGCGTAGTCGCGGCTCTTCTCAGAGACGGGAAGCGCCTTAACCTGCACGGGAGCCAGCCAGGTGGGGAACTTGCCCGCAAAGTGCTCAATCAGAATACCGATGAAGCGCTCGATGGAGCCAAAGCACACGCGGTGCAGCATGATGGGGCGCTTCTTGGTGCCGTCGGCGTCCACGTACTCCAGGTCAAAGTTGAGCGGCATCTGGAAGTCGAGCTGGACGGTGCCGCACTGCCAGGTACGGCCGAGCGAGTCCTCCAGGTGGAAGTCGATCTTGGGGCCGTAGAAGGCGCCGTCGCCCTCGTTGACCTCGTAGTCCATGTGCAGCTGCTCCAGAGCGGTGCGCAGGCCCTCCTCGGCACGAGCCCAGTCCTCGTCCGAACCCATGGAGTCCTCGGGGCGAGTGGAAAGCTCAACGTGGTACTTAAAGCCAAACTTCTGGTACACGGAGTCGATGAGGTTGACCACGCCCACGATCTCGTCGGTCAGCTGGTCGGGACGCACAAACAGGTGGGCGTCGTCCTGGTTAAAGCAGCGCACGCGGAACAGACCGTGCAGGGCGCCGCGCAGCTCGTGGCGGTGCACCAGGCCAATCTCGCCGGCGCGAATGGGCAGCTCGCGATAGGAGTGCGGCTTGGAGGCGTACACCAGCACGCCGCCCGGGCAGTTCATGGGCTTAATGCAGTACTCTTCGTCGTCGATGACGGTGGAGTACATGTTGTCCTTGTAGTGGTCCCAGTGGCCACTGGTCTTCCACAGCTGTTTGTTCATGATGAGCGGCGTGGAGATCTCCACGTAGCCGGCCTTATGGTGGATCTCGCGCCAGTAGTCCAGCAGCGTGTTCTTAAGGATCATGCCGTTGGGCAGGAAGAACGGGAAGCCGGGGGCCTCGTCGCGCATCATAAAGAGGTCCATCTCGCGGCCGATCTTGCGGTGGTCGCGCTTCTTGGCCTCCTCCAGCATGTGCATGTGCTCGTCGAGCTCTTCCTTGGTGGCAAAGGCGACGCCGTTGATGCGGGTGAGCATCTTGTTGTCCTTGTCGCCCTTCCAGTAGGCGCCCGAGACGCCGGTGAGCTTAAAGGCCTTCAGGGCCTTGGTGTAGCAGATGTGGGGGCCGACGCACATGTCGATGTAGTCGCCCTGCTGGTAGAAGGTGATGCGAGCATCGTCGTCCAGGTCGCCGATGTGCTCGACCTTGTACTTCTCGCCGCGCTCCTCCATAAGGGCGATAGCCTCGGCGCGGGGCTTCTCGAAGACGGTGAACTTGAGGTTCTCCTTGACGATCTTCTTCATCTCGGCCTCGATCGCGGGGAAGTCGTCCTCGCTGATCTTGACGCCCTCGGGCAGGTCGACGTCGTAGTAGAAGCCGTTGTCGGTCGCGGGGCCGTAGGCAAAGTCGGCCTCGGGGTACAGGCGCTTGATGGCCTGCGCCATGATGTGCGCGGCGGAGTGGCGGATGACGTGCGTGACCTCGTCCTGCGGGAGTTCGGCCACCGAACCGTCATTGTAGAGTGCCTTCATGGGTATGTTTTCTCCTCTCGGATGCCTGATGCAAGTGCGTGCGATGCGCTCGGCGTTTTAACTTGCATCATTATAGGCAGGTTGCCTTGGTATACAAGCGCCCGCCGCACCTTAATGGCACGGCGGGCGATTTTCTACGCATGCTTCATCGTGTGGGGCGGGGCGTGGTGCGCGCATGGCTTGCGCGGGACGCGCGGTGCCCGTGACTTACGGCCGGCCCGGCGATGGATGCGTTACTGGATGCGAGTTCGGCAGTAGGGGCAAACTTTCCAGTGCGCATCGAGCGGGCGATGGCAGCTGGGGCAGACATTGCGAACCTGGGTGTCGCACACCGGACAGACGACGAAGTCCTTCTCGATGGGCGCGCCGCACTGCGGGCAGGTGCCGTACTGAGCAAGCTGGCGCTCGCGAAGGGCCATGTCCAACTCCTGCTCCTCGCGGTCGGACGCGTAGGAGTGCGGACGCAGGACCAGGTAGGCGATGAGGCCCACAAACGGGATGAGGGCGATGATGCCCCATGCCACGTATGCGCTGGCACCGCGGCGGCGAGCGTCGATGAACACATAGACGACCGACAGCACATACAGGGCGATGATAAAGCCAACAAAGGCATAGACGACGCCCATAAGCTGCGGCGACATAAGCTCGGAGATGTACTTGGACATTACGGATACCTTTCGGAATATTAACAGTTCGGTCAAGTTTACCACGGGGTTTGTTTATATGGGACTTCGGTTGGGTACGGGGCCGGCGCGGACACAAACATCTCAATCTGTAACAGGTGGGAGTGGAATCCGGGTCTAGATGTTACAGTTTAAACGAACGGGTGCGCCGTCAGACTAACGTCCCAATCTGTAACATCTGGAGCCCAAATCCTCGTCTAACTATTACAGATCGAGACAAACGGTTGCCGTAGTTGTCGGCGGACGAGGCTATCGACGTTACCGGGTCTCCCCTCGTCTGCCGTTGGCGGATGCTGCGAGGCTGTTCGCCGCATTGCCGCTGCACCGGGGGCGTGCAGACCGTAGGATAGTCCTATTGACAGCCTGTCAACTCGTCTGGGAGGCACTGTGGCAGAAACGTTTGATATCGC
>CABUQI010000180.1 GCA_902493545.1 uncultured Collinsella sp.
TGGTGGAGGCGCGGAGAATCGAACTCCGGTCCACGAAAGCCCCCTGATTGGCATCTCCAAGCTCAGTCGCTGGTTTTGTCTCGGACGCTTTGCGCGCAGCGACACGCTCGCGGCATCCCAACCGGTTCGGTCTTAGCCTGCGCCATACCGATTACGTGCGCAGGAGCATTCCCCTAAAATGACGTCGCGCCGGTGTCGGGGAAATCACCGGGTTGACGCGCCGCTATAAACTAAGCAGCGAGAGCCATAGGCTCAAAAGAAGAGTTGTTGTCAATTCAATTTGACGGTACCCCTGTTTAACGAGGCGAGGAGACCTCGGCTTGCTTCCTCTCTCAGAGCTATCGTGTCGAAACCAGTCGCCCCCGAATGTCGGGAAGTCTGGATGGCATTGGGCACGAGCACCCAACACCCGTCGACTTTTCAAGGAACATGCAGGGCGAGCCCCGCTTGTGGAGTGTTATCTTACCACGTTCTGAAAGCGGACAGCTGTTCTATGCACGAGCTGTGAAGACCCCAATGTGCGCTGCACTTCGCACTTTTGCTACCGATCGCGTCACGTATATTTTCGCCAAGCAAAATTGACCCGTCGAAAGGACCGTTATGGATACCAAGCAGCAACTCGTCAATGCCCTCGCAGGCCTGGGCTCAACCATTACCGAAGCTATGGATGTCATCGAAGGCTTTGTCCCCTGCGGACATCCCGCCCTCACGGTATCGAACGCACTCGTCGAGCTGGACGCTGACGATGATGCAGCTCTCGCCCAGCAGCTTGAGACCGTCGAGGGCTTTATCGACCACGTGAGCGAGAACCGCGGCGTGGCCGCCTACCACGGCATCGAGGTCGAGCTCGCGGGTCCCAAAGCCGATCTGTTCGCAGCAATCCGCGAGGTAGGCGCCCTTATGCAGACCGCAGGCGTCAAGAACACCCAGGTCAACGAGTGGGTCTACCGCAGCCTGGCAGCACTAAACGGTTCCGACGAAAAGGCAGCCGAGCAGCTCGCAGAAAGTCCCGCCATCAAGGCCGAGCTTTTGTAAATAGCAGACGCGGGTCCCTTGGCGCATCGTCGTCCAAGAGGCCTGCAAACAGTTCGCGTCAACCGATGGCCGCGCCACCACGTTCGGCCAGAGCAAGAATCGGCATCATTTGGCGCGGGGTCTTTGCTGCGAGATCGGCATGTTCGAGCAGCTTGCGATCGTTGGTCACCAAGTAATCGACCTGCGCGCGCTTGCACGCAGCGAGTACCAAGTTGTCCTCGTAATCGCGATGGAGCGCTAAGTATTTGTCGGCCAGCCAAAGGTCCGACACATCTGCACCCACGGCCGTAGCGTTTTCGGTCATGTTCCGAACAAACGCCAACGCCGCATCGCCAATTGCACGGGCAGATGCCTCGTCGAGCGCTCCCCCGCTGGCAAGAACGCTACGCTTCAGCTCGTGTTGGACAACGTACAGCACGTCCTTGGCGATATGCACCGGAAAGAACAGCAACGCCCCCGTCTCCGTCGCCTGCCCAATAAACGCACGTGCGGCAAGCGACTCGGCATGGTCGGCACAAAACGAATCAACCCATACGTTGGCGTCTACCATTATTTTGAGGGGAGCCCCGCTCACAGGATCATCCCCTTTTGGCGATAATGCTCATCCATGGCGTCGGAATAGATTGTGTCCCAATCGCGGTCATCGGATGCAGGCGGCGTAGCGATGCCCAGGTCCGCGTAAAGCTGATCCGCCACCGCCCATGATGCGGCGAACGGAGTATCGGGCGCGACGGTCTGCTGCCGGTCGTCGACGGCCGCAAGCACTTCCTCGCACTGCCCGCCACCCTGCGCGACCTTGGCCACCACCTTTTTGATGAGCTCGGGCAGTGACCCGCCCGAAAGCCGCAGCGCCTCCTCGGCACGGTTCTTGACCTGGCGATCCACGCGAACGTTCACCTGCGCCATGCCGCTAACAGCGCCCACGTCAATCCCGCTCCCTTCAATTGCTAGTCTTGCTAGCACCAATATATTAAGAAGCTAGCAAATGGTCAAATGCAAAAGGCCTGCGCCCGGACGACACCGATGCCGTCTGGGCGCAGGCCAGATAACGTGGACGAACGCGTCTGCTAACGCAGGTAAGCCTTCGCGTTGCTCAGGCTGTAGGCAATCGTCGAGCCGTTGTGCAGCAGTGACGAAGCCTGCGGAGTGATCATGCCGGTAATACCCAATGCCAACAGCGCCGAGTTGGTGAGCATCACCTTGGAATACGAACTCGTCAGACGGTCGATAAGCCCCTGACTCATACGGCGCAGACGCACGATTGCGGCCAGATCCGTATCGGTCAGGATGATGTCGGCGACCTCCTTGGCGATGTCGCTTCCGCCACCCATGGCCAGGCCCACGTCGGCCAAACCGAGCGCCGGCGAATCGTTGACGCCGTCGCCCACCATGGCAACGTGGCGCCCCTCGTTCTTAATGCGCTCCACATAGGCGTACTTGTCCTCGGGCAGCAGCTCGGCCTTAAACTCGTCGACACCTGCCTCGCGAGCAATGCGCTCGGCCGTGCGCTCCGAGTCGCCCGTGAGCATGACCACGTGCTTAACGCCCAACGCATGCAGGTCGGCGATTGCCTCACGGACCCCGGGCTTGAGCGGATCCTCGATGCCGAGCACGCCGACGACCTTGCCGTCGACCGCCAGGTACAGCGGCGACAGGCCCTGCATCTGGGACTCGATGCGCTCCTTAATGTCGGACTCGAGCTG
>CABUQI010000181.1 GCA_902493545.1 uncultured Collinsella sp.
CCGGCGAGAACGCCTACACCATGTTCGACACCGACGAGCACCTGGACAGCAGCACCATCGAGGCACTCAAGCAGATTCCGTCGATGTATCGCGTGCGCGTAATCAAATAGCGCCGGCTGATCTGACGGGCAGTTCCCCATGTGGCCTGCCCGTCACTGACATTGAATGCCCGCGGGGACGCCTTTCGCACGAGAGGCGCCCCCGTTTTTGTGAGCACTCCATTAAATACACCGAGCCGCTTCTTGACATACAATCTGTATGTTGACCTAACTATCTGTGAGGTGCCTATGGTTGATACAGATTTTGCTTGGCGGCTTACGCAAGGACTCGTGCGGATCGACAGCTCAGACCCGGGTGCGTATGAGGACGAGATTGAGCGCTATATCAAAGCGTTGGTTGAGGAACGGGTGGCACAGCTGAGCCATCCGGTGCTCCATGCCGTGCAGGTTGAGGAACTCGAGGTGCTGCCCGGGCGCCGCAACCTTATGGTCACCGTGCCGGGACTGAGCGACGAGCCACGGCTCGTCTATATCTGCCATATGGATACCGTTAC
Organism: uncultured Collinsella sp.; assembly: GCA_902493545.1. Classification (GTDB taxonomy): domain Bacteria; phylum Actinomycetota; class Coriobacteriia; order Coriobacteriales; family Coriobacteriaceae; genus Collinsella. Next base: position 554 of record CABUQI010000181.1, read on the forward strand.
GCTGGGCGATGGCTGGGACGCGGACATTCCGCCGCTCGGAGCGATCGTGCGCAACGATAAACTCTATGGCCGCGGTGCCTGCGATATGAAGGGTGGCCTGGCCTGCGCCATTGCCGCACTGGTCCATACGCTCGAGCGCGTGGCGGCAGAAGGCGAGCTGCCCCGCCGTGGCTTCTCACTCATTTGCTCGGTCGACGAGGAGGACTTTATGCGCGGCTCAGAGGCCGCGATCGATGCCGGCTGGGTCGGCTCGCGCGAATGGGTGCTGGACACCGAACCCACCGACGGACAGATCCAGGTGGCGCACAAGGGGCGCACGTGGTTCGAGATTGAAATGGCTGGCGTAACGGCGCATGCGAGCCAGCCGTGGAAGGGCGCGGATGCCGTCGCCGCCATGGCCGAGGTCGTGTGTTCGCTCCGTCGCGCGTTTGTGGCGCTGCCCGCGCACGATGAGCTGGGGCCTTCGACCATCACGTTTGGCCAAATCGAGGGCGGATATCGCCCCTATGTCGTGCCCGACCGCGCCAAAGTCTGGGTCGACATGCGCCTGACCCCGCCGACCGATACGGCCGCCGCGACGCGCATGGTAGAGCAGGCCATCGCCGTTGCCGAAGCCGCGGTCCCCGGCTGCCATGGAAGCTACACCGTGACAGGCGACCGCCCCGCTATCGAGCGCGATCCAAGCTCTCCTCTTCTAGCCGCGCTCAAGCGTGCCGCCGATGACGTGACGGGGGCGGACACGACCGTCGGCTTCTTTACCGGCTACACCGACACCGCTGTCATTGCCGGCAAGACAGGTAACCGCAATTGCATGAGCTACGGTCCCGGGTCGCTCGCGCTCGCGCACAAGCCCAACGAATATGTGCCCCATGCCGATATCGTTCGTTGTCAGCAGGTGCTGATCGCGCTCGCCGATAACGTGCTCTGGGACGCGAGCGGCCAAGTTGGGGCATAATAAGCCGCGAACAAACCGACTCGTGCGTTAGGACCGCCCATGAAAGCACTTCCGTTTCCCTGCATCCGCCCGGCTCAGGACCGCGTGCTCGAGGCGCTGCCTGCAATGGGCAGCATCCTGAGCGGCAACGATGCTCTGCGCGGAGCCATTGCCGATGGCCTGATGCTCAAGGACCCGGGCGCGGCGTATTACGTGTACGAATGCTCGGGCGAGCCGGGGCGCGTAACAGGTGTCGTGGCGATCTGCCCGACGAGTGTACTTGCGGGCGGCAAGGGCGTTGCCAGCGCTGACGTGGCTGCCGCTGCGCACGCGATCGCCGAACTCAAAGTTCAGCCTCGTCCCGTGTCGCTCGCCTACGAGGCCTCGCCCGTCATGGATATCATCCTGGGCGCCGCCAAAGAGGGCGCGTCGCTCTACGCCGTCACCGACCCCGCGGGCATTACGCACCGCGCGTGGGAGGTCAAGCGCGAGGACGCTGTTGCCGCCATCCGTGCCATGCTCGACCAAGTACCAGAGCCGGCACTGGCCGACGACCCCGCCTACGCTGCCGCGCTGGCCGGGGCGTCGCAGCTGCTGGCCGATGAGGCCCGTGCCGCCGGAACGTACACCGGCAAGGAGCCGTTCAACTTTGCCGTAGCTGCGCTCTTCCCCGCCGCGCAGGTCAGCGGCGGCGCGCCGCAGGTTCCGACGGGTCTGCTCACGCACCAAGTCGCGCGGTTCTAGCAAGACCAGACCGTCCAGCACAAAAATCGGCAGCTCAACAAACAGGGGGCGGAGATGCAGCAGGTACATGCATCTCCGCCCCTTTTGCGTCGAGAAGTTATGCCGGCGACCCGTGCCGCCACGCTCACGTTATCCCCGCTGCGGGCCTGCTGCCGCCACGAGCGGTTCAAGCCCCAGCTCGCGTGCGTAATCCTCCTGCGTAAAAATCTCAATCAGCTCAAACGTGTCGGATTCGTCGTCAAACGCAAAGTGCAGCACCGCGCAGTTGCCCGGCACGCGATCGCGCTCGTCGGCCGCCGCACCCTTCACGTGATCCATAAACTCTTTGATGGCCGAGCCATGGCTTACCGCGAGCACGCACGTATGGTCCGGACGCTGCATAAGCTCGATCAGCGTCGCCACCATGCGCTCGCGCACTTGCATCTGGCCCTCGCCGCCAAACTGGCAATAGAAGTCGCGCCACGGGCGCTCGGG
>CABUQI010000182.1 GCA_902493545.1 uncultured Collinsella sp.
GGCCCCGGCTGGAACACCGACCCGTTTGCGATGGAGCGTCGCGAGGGCTGGCTGCTCGGCCGCGGCGTGATCGACGACAAGGGTCCGGCCGTGCTGTCGCTCTACGCCGGCGCCTACCTGCTCAAGCACGGCATCGTTCCGCGCTACACCTTCCGCGCGCTGCTGGGCTGCGATGAGGAAGTGGGCATGTCCGACGTTCACCATTATCTGGAGAACTACGCGAATCCTGACTTTCTGTTTACGCCCGATGCCGAGTTCCCGGTCTGCAATGCCGAGAAGGGCCAGTTTGGGGCGACGTTCGTGAGCCCCAAGATCGACGGCGGGCGCATCGTGTCGTGGAGCGGCTCCGAGGCGAGCAATGCCATTCCGTCGCAGTCCATCTGCGAGCTTGCAATTGCCGCCGATGAGCTGCCGGCGCCCGTTGAGAACGTCGACCGCCTGGAGATCACGGCGCTTGATAACGGGCATGCGCAGATTTTCGCCCACGGTATTGGCGGCCACGCTTCGATGCCTGAGGGCACCATCAACGCCGTCGGCCTGATCGTGTCGTATCTGCGCGAGGCCGAGGACGCGTTTGGTGCACGCGATGAGCGCCTGCTGACGCCTGCCGAGCACGAGTTCGTCAAGTTCCTGGCCTTTGTGCATGCGGATGCCTATGGCCGCGGCCTGGGTATCGATGCGACGAGTCCGGCGTTTGGCCCGCTTACCTGCAACGCTGGCGTCATTCGCGTGGCGGATGGCCATATTGAGCAGGTCATCGACGTGCGCTTCCCCGACAGCACGAGTGCCGATACCATCCGCGAGCAGCTCGACCCGCTCGTGGGCCGTTTTGGCGTGACGTGCCAGCTGGGTCGCGCTAAGGTGCCGTTCTCGGTCTCTGCCGACGATCCGGCCGTGAAGGCGCTTATCGATACCTATAACGAGTTTACGGGCAAGCATGCCGAGCCCTTTGCCATGGGCGGCGGCACGTATGCGCGCAACTTTGCCCGCGCCGTATCGTTTGGCCCCGAGGAGACCGGCCTGGAGCTGCCCGCATGGGGCGGCCAGATGCACGGCCCCAACGAGTGCGCCAACGAGGACCAGCTCAAGCAGGCGCTCAAGATCTATATCGTGGCAATCTTGCGCTTGAATGAGCTGGAGCTGTAGGGCTCCCACTATATCCTGCTTGGGTACAAACTTGCATTACGAGCCCGGTGCTTCGGCCCGGGCTTTTTCTGTTGCGGTGGGGTAGTCATGGGGGACGTTCCTCTGGTGTAAAAGGCAGGTCATGCTTGGTGGCGGGTTTGTTATTCGTTTGTAAAGGCCGTGCTGCGCTTGCGGTAAGGGTCTATCAGATGCCCGTAAAAAACCGCAGTTGGCGCGGGCACTGCCCGATCGAGGCCGTATCTTTCCAAACAGCAAAGCGGGCAGGGTGCCCGCGATTCGCATGTATGAAAGGAAGATCATGCTCGATCAGGCTTATTCTCGTCGTCAGTTCCTCGGCCTCGCTGGTGGTCTTGCCAGCATCGTCGGTCTCGGTCTCGTTGGTTGCGGCGGCTCTGGCGCATCCGACGCCGCCGACAAGGGTAGCGCCGCTGCTGCCGAGTCCGTCTCCGGCGAGGTGACCTACGACGGTGCCTCTTCGTTCCAGGCTCTCGTCGAGGCCGCTGCCGAGAAGTTTATGGACGCCAACCCCGATGTCTCCGTCTCCGGCTCGGGTAACGGTTCGGGCAAGGGCCTGACCGCTGTCGCCGCCGGCACCGTTGCCATCGGCAACTCCGACGTCTTCGCCGAGACCAAGCTTGAGGCCGATCAAGTCAAGAACCTCGTCGACCACGAGGTCGCCGTCGTGGGCATGGGCCCCGTCGTCTCCAAGAACGTCAAGGTCGACGACCTGTCCCTCGAGCAGCTCAAGGGTATCTTCTCCGGTCAGATTACTAACTGGAAGGAGGTCGGCGGCGACGACGCCACCATCGTCGTCCTCAACCGCAAGGCCGGCTCCGGCACCCGCGCCACCTTCGAGGCCGCCGTCTTTGGCGATGAGGCCGTCGACTTTAAGGGCGACGCCGAGCTCGACAAGTCCGGCGACGTCCAGACTCAGATGGGCAGCACCGATAACGCCATCTCCTACCTCGACTTCTCGCACTTCGATGACTCCAAGTTCAACGCCATCAAGGTCGAGGGCGTCGAGCCCAAGAGCAAGAATGTCACTGATGACTCCTTCAAGATCTGGGCTACCGAGCACATGTACTGCTCCAAGGACGCCGACGAGGCCACCAAGGCCTTCCTGGAGTTCATGCTTTCCGATGACGTCCAGGGCAAGCTCGTCGAGGAGCAGGGCTTTATCCCCGTCTCTGCCATGAAGGTCGTCAAGGACGCCAGCGGCAAGGTCTCTGCTAAATAAGTAATCGCCCCGGAAAGGTTTGCAATGGCAAAACAGCTGCCAAAGCGCGACCTTGAGAACGTGGGCCTGGGCGTCACGGGCGCGTGCGTAGCGCTCGTGACGCTTGTCGTTGCCGCGCTCATCTTTATGGTCGCCCAAAAGGGCCTCTCGGCTTTTCTCAAGGACGGCGTCTCGGTCGTCGAGTTTTTCACCGGCACCAAGTGGGACCTGGCCAACACAGCCGAAAACGGCCTGCCCTATACCGGCGCCCTGCCCCTGATCGTCACCTCGTTTGCGGTCATGGTGCTCTCCACGCTTATCGCGC
>CABUQI010000183.1 GCA_902493545.1 uncultured Collinsella sp.
GCTGGGAGATCGCCGGCCGTACCGTCGAGGCAAACCTGGCCAAAAATCCCGTGGGTTTCGATCGCCAGATTCAGTCCATTAAAACGGCAGGCGGCAGACTCTGCGCCTTCTTCCTCAACGACAACGATGCCGACGGCCACGATGTATCGTGGATCTACGACGTCGACTTTGAGCGCATCGCCGACACAACGGGACTTGTCGCCTTTGCCGGCGGCACGCGCGCGCACGACATGCAGGTGCGCCTCAAGTACGCCGGTATCGATGCCACGATTATCTCGAATATCGAGCAGGCGATCGGCGCCGTGGCAGACGAGGAGGCTGGCGACACTTTCTATGCCGTCGCCAACTACACGGCCTTTCCGCCGCTGGTCAAGGAGCTCGATGGGCTCAAAGACACCGATGCGGCTACGGTTGCCGCCCACGCCGCAACGTGCGCCGATGGCAGCGCCGTCCCCGTCGGCGTCGCGCCGGTCGAGCTTTCACGCCCCCTGCGCATCGTCTATCTGTATCCCGACGCCCTCAACCTCTACGGCGACGGCGGCAATGTCATCGCCCTCGAGCGCCGCTGCACCTGGCGTGGCATCCCCGTTCGCGTGGACGAGGTTCGCATGGGCGAGGTGCTCGATCTCGCCGACGCCGACATCGTCATGATGGGCGGCGGCTCCGATCGCGACCAGCTGGCCGTGGCGCACGAGCTTCTCGCTCAAAAAGACAAGGTCGCGGCCTATGTTGAGGACGGCGGCTCGCTGCTTGCTATCTGCGGCAGCTATCAGCTGCTCGGCCGTTCGTACTATATGGGCGAGAATCGCGTCGAGGGCCTGGGCGTCATTGCCGCCGAAACCGTGCGCGGCTCCGACCGCCTGATCGGCAACGTCGCCGTCAAGACCGACCTGGCACCCGAGCCCTTTGTGGGATTCGAGAACCACGGCGGCCGCACCCTGCTCGACGCAGATGCCACGCCGCTCGGAACGTCCGTCGTTGCGGGCACCGGCAACAACGGCGACGATGGCTTTGAGGGCATCATCTACAAGGGCGTCATCGGCACGTACCTGCACGGACCAGCGCTACCCAAGAACCCCGAGCTCGCCGACTGGCTCATTACCCACGCCCTCGAGCGCCGCGGCGATGCGCAGGCCACAGCCCTGCTGCCGCTCAAGCCCCTCGACGACATCTACGAGCGCGCCGCCCACGACGCCGCCATGAAGCTCCTCCCCTAACGCCCCGCCACCACAAAGGGACAGGCACCTTTGTGGTGGTTTTTCAGTTTGCCAACGATATGTGAACGGCTAAAAAAGTCTGCTATACTCTTTCCCGCTGTCCCCATCGTCTAGCGGCCAAGGACGCCACCCTTTCAAGGTGGATATCGCGGGTTCGAATCCCGCTGGGGGCACCATTTAAATTAAGAAGCCCGTTACCCCCGCGGTGACGGGCTTTTTGCTACCGATATGCCGGGATTCGAACCCGACAGGGTGCGGACCCCGGCATCATCGCAAAGCCAGCGGGCAAAAAATGGCAAATATGAGTACTGCTACCATTTTAGTTACAGCGATTTCATGCCTTCAGAAGGCGATTTAGCCGTCAGGCGTCCTACGGCGGAAAAATTGCAGACGTTTATCGGCTAAGTACTTGGACATATGTTGCGTAACACTTCATATTTTGCAAATAAATAATGCTACAGGACTTGTGACAGTACTCATATTTGACGTTTTTTGTCCACGCCCCCTTATTGCGTGGGCGAATCAGGTGCAAAACGGGCTTCAAAGCGTCCTTCGCAAACAAAAACCGGGGCCCACATGATGCGGACCCCGGCTCAATACCGTGACGATATGTCAGTTACGCCCTACACGTAGAACAGGATGTCGTCGTAGGTCGGGACCGGCCAGTAGTCGGCTGCCACGATCTCCTCCATGGCGTCCACGGCGGCACGCAGCGCATCCATAGCGGGAACGACCTCGTGCGCGTACACGTTGGCCTGCTCCTGGCCATCGAGGGCCTCAGCCTTCTGATGCACGGCGTCGAGCGCCTTGATGGAGTCGTTGATGGTGGTGATACCGTTGCAGAGCTTGTTGAGCGTGTTCTGCTCGCACTGCATGGCGGCCTCGGCACCGGCGGCACGAATAGTCTCAAGGCCCTTAGCGACCTTGGTGGCATAGGCGGTAATGACCGGGCGATAGGTACGACGCGCCTCGCGAACCATCGTGGTGGCCTCGATGTTCATGAGCTTGTTGTACTTCTCGAGCTTGCAGTCGTAGCGGCACTGGGCCTCGGCCTTGGTCAGAACACCCGTCTCCTCAAAGAGCGCAATGGCCTTATCGGAAACAAAGGCGGGCAGGGCGTCGGCCGTGGTCTTGTTGTTGGCAAGGCCGCGCTTCTCGGCCTCGACGGGCCACTCGTCGGAGTAGCCATCGCCGGAGAAGAGGATGCGCTGGTGGTCGGTCAGGACCTTCTTGCAGTACTCGAGCGCAGCGTCCTGGAACTCATCCTCGGGCGTACCCTCAAGCGCATCGGCGAAGGACTTGAGCGACTTGGCCACGGCGGCATCGAGCACCAGGTTGGAATCGGAGACGTTCTGCTCGGAGCCGCAGGCACGGAACTCGAACTTGTTGCCGGTGAAGGCGAACGGGGAGGTGCGGTTGCGGTCGGTGTTGTCCTGCATCAGCTTGGGCAGGGTAT
>CABUQI010000184.1 GCA_902493545.1 uncultured Collinsella sp.
GCCGCCACAGCATCGGCGATGCGGTCGGGGCCGATCTCGGCCGGATCGTCGTAGTGCACGGGCATGCCGGTCTTAAGTCCCGGCCCCACCGTGAGCACGCGCCCCGTGCAGGTACGGGAAAGTGCCGCCTTCCACGGGCGCTCGAGCGCCGGGACCACGCAGCTCAGCACGGCCGCGGCGGGTGCGAGCACCCCGGGCACACCTGCATCGGCGGCGAGTGCGCCCATGACCTGCACAAGTCGCATGCGCGCCTCGTCGGCCGTAATACGGGCCGGCGTCGTGATCTCGCACGTCGCAAGCGGACATTCCTGCGCCGCGGCCGAATCCTCTGCAAACAGGCCAAAACGAATGAACGTGTTGCCCACGTCGACCGTCAATATATATGCGCACCCATTAAGCATCGTCGGCGCTCCTTTCGTCTGCCCAGCAGTATATCCCGATGATTATTCTGGGACGGGGATTTAAAAATCATTGTGTACCTAATGATTTTTAAATCCCCGTCCCAGAATAATCATCCTTCGGCTTCGCTTGGGATAGCTAAAAAAGCCCCGTCCCAAATTAACTGGCTTGCGGCTATACTGGTGCGCGGTCGCGCGCGAGCTCACGCGGCGGCCCTTGGTAACCCGACTTCCCGCGCCGTATCCGTAGCGGCGCTCCCGGGGGAAGCGGATATACGCAAAGGAGTTCAATATGAGCAATCCCTCGAACTGCACCTCGATGCGCGGTCAACTCACGCTGCGCGGCGTCGTCATCGGCGTCCTTGGCTGCATGATCATCACGGCAAGCTCGGCCTATACCGCCCTCAAGATGGGTGCGCTCCCCTGGCCGATCATCTTCGCTGCCGTCATCTCGCTGTTCTTCCTGAAGCTCATGGGCAACGCCAGTCTCAACGAGGCCAATGTTACCCACACCATCATGTCCGCGGGCGCCATGGTCGCCGGCGGCCTGGCGTTTACCATCCCGGGCGCCTGGATGCTGGGCTATGCCGACCAGATCAGCTGGCTCGACATGTTTATCGTGGCGCTCGCCGGCACCATCTTGGGCCTTCTGGCGACAGCGCTCATCCACCGTCACTTTATCGTGGACGCCGCGCTGGAGTTCCCCACCGGCAACGCCGCAGCTCAGACCCTGCGTGCTACCGAGGCCGGCGGCAAGACCGGCAAACAGCTCTTTGGCTCCATGGCCATCGCAGGCATCTACAGCGTGCTGCGCGACGCTCTGGGCGTGGTGCCCAGCATGCTGGGCACGCTCAATATCCCCGGCGTGACCTTTGGCATCTACAACTCGCCCATGTTGCTGTCCATCGGCTTTTTGGTGGGCTTCGCCCCGGTTGCCTTTTGGTTTGCCGGCGCGCTGCTGGGCAACTTTGGCATTATCGTCGGCGGTACCGCTGCCGGCCTCTTCGATGTTGTGACCGCGCAGGGTGTCGTCAAGTCCCTGGGTATGGGCCTTATGATGGGCTTTGGCGTCGCCGTCGTCCTTAAAGACATCCTGCCGCAGGTCGCAGGTATCGTCCGCGGCCTCGCCGCCGACAGCTCCAGCGACACCGACGAGCAGTCGCTCATCTCGGGCTCCCTTAAGCTCGACGCCGGCATCATCGGCCTGGGCACCGCCGCCATCGCCGTGATCGTTGCCATCGCGCTCGACCTCGGTCCCGTCCCGGCCGTCATCGTCACGCTGTTCACCTTTGTCACCACCATCATGAGCGCTCAGAGCTGCGGTCAGACGGGTATCGACCCCATGGAGATCTTTGGCCTCATCGTCATGCTCATCGTGGCAGCCTTCGCGCAGCTCGCGCAGGTCAAACTGTTCTTTATCGCCGGTATCGTAGCCGTGGCGTGCGGCCTTGCGGGCGATGTCATGAACGACTTTAAGGCCGGCGCCGTGCTGGGCACCAACCCGCGCGCGCAGTGGGTCGGCCAGGCCATCGGCGGCATCGTGGGTGCCCTGGTCGCCGCAGCCGTCATGGTCGCGCTCGTCACCGCCTATGGTCCGGACGCCTTCGGCCCCGACAAGAGCTTTGTGGCCGCGCAGGCAAGCGTGGTCGCCACCATGGTCTCGGGCATCCCGAGCGTGCCGTGGTTCGCAGGCGGCTTTATCGCCGGCATCGTCATGTACTGGATCGGCATTCCGGCCATGATGATCGGCCTGGGCGTGTACCTGCCGTTCTACATGTCGCTCACGGCCTTCCTGGGCTCCTGCATCAAGCTCGCCTACGACAAGTGGGCCGCACGCCGCGACGCCGCCGCCGGTCTTTCGGACGAGGAGAAGGCCGCCAAGGATGCTGCCTTCCAGGAGCAGGGCCTGGTCGTTGCCAGCGGTCTGCTGGGCGGCGAGTCCGTCGTCGGCGTTATCCTGGCGTTTGTCTCTGTTGGCCTGAGCCTACTGGGGTAGGCCGAACAACAACGCGCCAGCGCAGAGCGCGGGGTCGGAATCAAACCGGCCCCGCGCTTTTTTGTCTATTCGACTCTTATGATCCTCACGGCGTTTTTAGTCAAGCCGATTAGCCTGACTTCCAGGTCAACAAACCTTTTCTGACACCTTGCTCAGCGCGGTGTAGAGTAAAGACGACGGGCGGGATACGCAGCCCGTGCCAGAACGAGGTAAGCATGGAACTCGATAAACAACAGCTCAAGCGACTGCGCGAGCGCCATCATCGGCGC
>CABUQI010000185.1 GCA_902493545.1 uncultured Collinsella sp.
TGTCTGGCCAATCTTCACGCGGCCGCGCGTGGGTTCAATCTTGCCCTGGATCACGCCGAGCAGCGTCGACTTGCCGGCACCGTTCTCGCCCAGCAGGCCATAGCGGTCGCCCGCACCAATGAGCCAGGTCACGTCAGAGAGCACCTGCTTGGGCGCGCCATCGGTATCCGCATAGCCGGCGTCCACGTCGACCACATCGATAACCTGCTTGCCCAGGCGGCTCACGGCTAGGCGCTTGAGCTCCAGCTCGTCACGCACGGGAGGCACGTCGGCGATCAGCTCACGAGCAGCCTCAACGCGAAACTTGGGCTTGGTGGAGCGCGCCTGGGCACCGCGGCTCAGCCACGCGAGCTCCTTGCGCGCCATGTTGCGACGACGCTCCTCGGTGACGGCGGCCATGCGGTCGCGCTCCACGCGCTGCAGGATATATGCGGAGTAACCGCCCTCGAAGGGATCGACCTGGCCGTCGTGGACCTCCCACATACTGGTACAGACCTCGTCCAAGAACCAGCGGTCGTGCGTGACCACGAGCATCGCGCCCTGGCCGCGCTGCCAGCGGGCCTTTAAGTGACGCGCGAGCCAGTTGATGGTGCGCATGTCCAGGTGGTTGGTGGGCTCGTCGAGCATGAGCACGTCGTAGTCGCCGATCAGCAGGCGCGCGAGGTCCACGCGACGGCGCTGGCCGCCCGAAAGCTCGCCCACCGTGCCCTCCCAGGGCACATCGCTAATAAGGCCGGCCAGAATCTGGCGCGTACGCGGGCTCGAGGCCCACTCGTATTCGGGCGTGTCACCGACGACGGCATGATGCACGGTGTCGGTATCGACCAGGTTATCCTTTTGGCCGAGCAATCCAATCGTCGTGTCGCGGCGGTGCGTCACGCGCCCGTCATCGGGCTCCAGCGTGCCGGCGAGCACGCTCAGCAGCGTCGACTTGCCGTCGCCGTTTTTACCGACAATACCAATGCGGTCGCCCTCGCCCACGCCGAGCGTTACGCTATCGAAAATATGCTTGGTGGGAAACTCTAGGCTGACGGAATCGCATCCCAAAAGAATCGCCATATGCCCTGCTCCTTCGTAGAAATTCAACGTTGTCCATGATAGCAGCGAGCCCCACCCCAAACCACCACGAAGGCGCCTGTCCCCTTTGTGGTGGTCGTTTCGGTCGCAGAGCAAAAGGCGGGCCATCTCCCACAAGAGATGACCCGCCTCTCCAATCAGTCCCGTGGCGACCGTGGCCACCGCGGGCCTCAAGCATGTCCCGGACTAGGAGAACATGCCGGTGAGGTAATCATTCAGCCGCTTGTCCTTGGGCCGTTGGAAAATCTCGTCAGTCTCGTCGTATTCGACCATATCGCCCATGTAGAAGAACGCCGTGCGGTTGGACACACGCGATGCCTGCTCCATGTTGTGCGTCACGATGACGATGGCGCGCTCGGCCACAATCGACGACATGAGGTCCTCGATCGCCAGCGTCGAGATGGGATCGAGCGCCGAGCAGGGCTCGTCGAACAGAATCACGTCGGGGTTGAGCGCCAGCGTGCGCGCGATGCACAGGCGCTGCTGCTGACCGCCCGAAAGCGCATAGGCGCTCTTGTCGAGCTTGTCCTTGACCTCGTCCCACAGCGCCGCGCCGCGCAGGCTCTCCTCGACCATGCGGTCGAGTTCGTCGCGGTCGGTGATGCCGTGGCGCCTAGGCGCAAACGTGATGTTGTCGCGAATGGACTTGCGAAACGGGTTGGGCTGCTGGAACACCATGCCAATGGAGCGACGCAACTCGTAGGTGTTCTCGGTCTTGGTGTTCACGTTGCGCCCGCGATAGTTGATCTCGCCCTCCACGCGGCAGCCGCGAATCTCGCGATTCATAAGGTTGAGGCTACGCAAGAAGGTCGACTTGCCGCAACCCGAAGGCCCGATGAGCGCCGTGATCTCGCCCTTGTGGAAGTCGAGCGACGTATTGTGCAGTGCATGGTGGTCGCCATAGTACACGTTGACGTCCTTGGTGGAGAGCACGACCTCGTCGCTCACGGCCTTGCCGCTCACGCGCACGCGCTTCTCGCTCTCCCCCACGCTCGACAGGAAGTCCCGGGTGTCGGACGATGCCGCTTCGGTTGCGGGCGTTACATTCATCTCGCTCATTCGGCCGTCATCTTCCTTGCCAGTTGCTTGCCCACAATGCGGGCGATTACGTTAAACAGCAGCACGCAAATCATCAGCAGTGCAGCGGTGCCCCAGACGATCTGCTGGGCCTCGGGGCTGCCCTCGCCATAGATCTTGTAGATGTGCACGGCGAGCGACTCGCCGGGACGGAACACGTTCCAAGCGCAGGTGGGGCTCGACAGGTTAAAGCTCAAGAAGTTCAGGCGAACCGGCGAGCTCATACCCGAGGTAAAGAGCAGCGCCGCGGCCTCGCCAAAGACGCGGCCGGCCGAAAGCACGATGCCGGTCACGATGGCGGGCATGGCCTCGGGAATCAGGATGTGCAGCGTGGCCTCCCAGCGGGTGAGGCCCATGGCCAGGCACGCATCGCGCTGGGCCTGCGGGACGTCCTCGAGCGCCTGCTGGATCACGCGCACCAGAATGGGGATATTGAACATGGTGAGCGCGACGGCGCCGGAGATGATGGAGTACTTCCAGCCCAGCT
>CABUQI010000186.1 GCA_902493545.1 uncultured Collinsella sp.
AGCTCGGTCTCGGGCGTGATGCGGGCGCGGTCGGCGGCGTCGCCGGGGGCGGAGGCACGGCGCTCGGGGAAGCGCTCGGCCATGGCGTCCATGGCGGTATCGAAGGCGTCGGCCGTGCCAGCAAACTGCTCTTCCAAGCCCTCAACCTCAACGGCCTCGGCGGGAGCGGCGGAAAGCTCGTCCGAAAGCTCGAGCTTGGTCTGGTTCATTTTGAGCCAGCCCCAAGTTGCTGCCGGCATCGCATTAACCTGCTCGAGCGTGGTAACAGCGGTGTTGGTTTCCTGTTTCATTATCCGATCGCTCCTTCCATCTCGAGCTTGATCAGGTTGTTCATCTCGACGGCGTACTCAAGCGGCAGCTCCTTGGAGACCGGGTTGGCAAAGCCGTTGACGATCATGGTGCGGGCCTCTTCCTCCGAGATGCCGCGGCTCATCAGGTAGAACACCTTGTCGTCGCCGATGCGGCCGATGGTGGCCTCGTGGCCGATGTCGACGTTCTTGGCGCGGATGTCCATGGCCGGAATAGTGTCGGAGCGGCTCTGGTCATCGAGCATCAGCGACTGGCAGCTCACGGTTGCCTTGGAGCCTTCGGCCTTGGGCGTGGCCACGATGGAGCTGCGGAAGGTCTGGATGCCGCCGCTCTTGGAGATGCCCTTGGTCTCGACGGTTGCCGAGGTCTCGGGTGCGTTGAGCACGACCTTGCAGCCGGTATCGAGGTTCTGGCCGGCGCCGGCAAAGGTAATGCCGGTAAAGCTCGAGCGGGCGCGGCGGCCGTTGAGCACGCTCATGGGGTAGAGGTAGCCCACGTGGCTGCCGAAGGAGCCGCTGATCCACTCGATGTCGCCATCCTCGTCCACGCGCGCACGCTTGGTGTTGAGGTTGTACATGTTCTTGGACCAGTTCTCGATAGTCGAGTAGCGCAGGTGCGCACGCTTGCCCACAAAGAGCTCGACAGCGCCGGCGTGGAGGTTGGCTACGTTGTACTTGGGCGCGGAGCAACCCTCAATGAAGTGCAGGTCGGCATCGTCCTCGACGATGATGAGCGTGTGCTCAAACTGGCCGGCGCCCTTGGCGTTAAGGCGGAAGTAGCTCTGCAGCGGGAAGTCGAGCTTGGTGCCCTTGGGCACGTAGACAAACGAGCCGCCCGACCACACGGCGCCGTGCAGGGCCGCAAACTTGTGGTCGGTGGGCGGGATGAGCGTCATAAACTTCTCGTGAATGAGCGGCTCCCACTGCGGGTCGTGCAGGGCCTCCTCGATGCCGGAGTAGACGATGCCCATCTTGGACGCGGTGTCCTGCATGTTGTGGTAGACGAGCTCGGAGTCGTACTGCGCGCCGACGCCCGCCAGGTAGCTGCGCTCGGCCTCGGGGATGCCCAAGCGCTCAAAGGTGCTCTTGATGTCGTCGGGCACCGACTCCCAGTCGTGCTTTTGGTCGGTGTTGGGCTTGACGTAGGTGACGATGTTGTCCATGTCCAGGCCCTCGATGGAGGGCCCCCACGTCGGGTCGGGGAAGCGGTTGAAGATCTCGAGGGACTTGAGGCGCAGGTCGAGCATCCACTGCGGCTCGTCCTTCTTGGCGCTGATCTCGCGCACGATGTCGGGCGTGATGCCGGCGTCGAGGCGCTCGAAACCCTCCTCGCCATAGGTGAAGTCGTAGAGGCTGCGATCGATGTCCGCGACCTCGGTGCGGTTCTTGGTCATTGCATCGCCCCTTTACGCCTGCTGCTCGGCAGCAGCGGCCTCGGCCTGAGCGCGCTGCTCGGCGGCCTCGCGCTCGAAGGTCTCAAAGCCGTTCTTGTCGATCCAGGGGATCAGCGAGGCGTCGTCCTCGCGCACGATATGGCCCTTGACCATAACGTGGACGCGGTCGACATCCAGGTGCTCCAGGATGCGCGTGTTGTGCGTGATGATGAGCATGGAGCCGTCGCAGCTCTTGCGGTAGGCGTCCATGCCGTGGCTGACGGTGGAAAGGGCGTCGACGTCCAGGCCGGAGTCGGTTTCGTCCAGGATGGCGAGCTTGGGCTGCAGCAGCAGAAGCTGGAGCATCTCGACCTTCTTCTTCTCGCCGCCCGAGAAGCCCACGCCCAGCTCGCGGTTGAGGTAGGCAGTGTCCATGTTGAGCTCGGCCGCGAGTTCCTTGACGCGACGGCGGAACTCCTTGCCCTTCATCTCCAGGCCGGGGCGGCCGGCGATGCTGGCGCGCAAAAAGCTCGACAGCGGCACGCCGGGGATTTCGACCGGGGCCTGGAAGCTCAGGAACAGGCCGGCGCGCGAGCGCTTGTCGGTGGTGAGCTCGGTGATGTCCTGGCCGTCAAAGACGATGCGGCCGTCGTTGACCGTGTAAACGGGGTCGCCCATGACCAGGTGGCCGAGGGTGGACTTGCCGGCGCCGTTGGGTCCCATCAGAACGTGGGTCTCGCCGGCGGCGACGTTGAGGTTGACGTTGTGGAGGATGGTCTTCTCGTCCACGGAGGCGGTCAGACCTTCGATGGAAAGCAGCGGATTTGCGCTCATGCTGTCCCTCTCTGTATATGGTGTACTCATAGGTGTACTAAACCCTAGGAATCTTCTCGGAATAAAGTTACTATGGGTTCGGCGTTAGTCAAGGGAAAACCCGACTAATCCACTCGACTTTT
>CABUQI010000187.1 GCA_902493545.1 uncultured Collinsella sp.
ACGATGGGCACGCCCGCCGCGGCAGCCGTTCGACGTGCGGCGTCCTTGTCGCCCATGCTGTCGATTACCTCGGCCGAAGGACCGACAAACGCCAGGCCATACTTGTCGCAGTCGCGCACGAAGCTCGCCTTCTCGGAAAAGAAGCCATAACCGGGATGAATTGCCTTAGCTCCCGACTTTACGGCACAGGTGAGCACGGCATCGTCGTTGAGGTAGCTCTCGGCAAGACGCGGGCCGCCGATGCAATATGCCTCGTCGGCAAGCTGCACGTGCAGCGCGTCCGCATCGGCCGTGGAATAAACGGCGACGGTCTTGATGCCCATATCGCGGCACGCGCGGATAACACGGACCGCAACTTCGCCGCGGTTGGCGATGAGCACTTTGTCGAACATGAAGCCTTCCTTAACTTTCGTGCATGAGTGCAAAAGACATATCGGCGCGACAGCAAACCTCACCGTTGACGCTCGCAGTACCCGTCGCAAAGCGGAACGGCCCGCGCGCACGCGTGATGGAGCACACCAGATCCACCGTGTCGCCCGGGCGCACCGGACGCTTAAAGCGCACCTTGTCCAGACTCGTGTAGAACGGTGTCGCACCGCGAGCTTCCTCATCGCCCATCAGCAGCACGCAGCAGTTCTGGGCGAGCATCTCGCACTGAATCACGCCGGGGACGACCGGATTTCCCGGAAAATGCCCCTGCAAAAAGTACTCGTCGCCCGTAATCGTGATCTTGCCGTGGGCCTCATCGCCCACCAGCTCGGCTTCGTCGAGCAAAAGCATCGGCTCGCGATGCGGCAACAGCTTCTTGAGCTCTTCTTTGTTCATGGATATCACCTATCCGATCCTCATGAGGCAGCTGCCAAACTCCACGAGGTCGCCGTCGGCCACGCAGATCTCGAGCACCTCGCCATCCACCTCTGCCGTCACCTCGTTGAGAACCTTCATGGCCTCGATGATGCAGAGGGTCTCACCGGCCTTGACCTTGGAGCCCACGTGCACAAACGGCTCGTCGCCCGGCGCCGGGGCAGCATAGAAAACGCCGACCATGGGAGCGGTCACCTCGGTGCCCTTGGGCTCCGGTGCGGCGACAGGCGCCTGCGCGGCGGGTTCCGGTGCGGCAGGCGCGACTGTGGGAGCTGCAACTGGAGCGGCCATAGCGCTCGGCATGGGCATGGGCACGGCAACCGGCTGTGCGGCGCTCGCGCGCTCGAGTTCGACCGCGGTGCCATCGGGCTCCTCAACGCGTACGCGCGTGAGGCCGCGGTCCTCCATAACATCGGCTATCTCGGCAAGTCTTTTGGAATCCATGCTCTAGCTCCTCGTATATCTACGCAGCGCGATGGCGGCGTTGTGTCCGCCAAAGCCCAGGTTGGTCGAAAGCGCCCAGGTAAGGTCGGCGCGAACCGCGCGATTGGGCGTGTAGTCAAGATCGCAGGCGGGATCGGGCGTGTGGTAGTTAATGGTCGGCGGCACCACGCCCTGCTCGAGCGCCATGGCGCAGGCCATGACCTCGATGGCGCCCGTGGCACCGATCATGTGGCCGGTCATCGACTTAGTCGACGAGACGTGCGCGGCGCGTGCCGCGTCCTCGCCGAGCGCACGCTTAATGCCCGCCGTCTCGGACGAATCGTTGAGCTTGGTCGATGTGCCGTGGGCATTGATGTAGAGACCCTCGGAAGGCTTGACGTCGCCCTCGGTCACCGCCAGCGATGTCGCGCGGGCAATGCCGGCAGCCTCGGGATCAGGGCTCGTGATGTGATAGGCATCATCGGTGTTGCCGTAGCCCACGACCTCGGCATAAATGTGCGCACCGCGCGCCTGCGCATGCTCCATGCTCTCGAGCACGAGCACGCAGGCGCCCTCGCCCATCACAAAGCCGTCGCGGTCTGCATCGAACGGACGGCAGGCCGTCGCGGGATCGGGGTTGGTGGTCAATGCGCGGCAGGACGTAAAGCCCGCAACGGCATCGGGGATAATTGCGGCCTCGGCGCCGCCCGCGAGGATCGCGTCGGCATAGCCGTGCTTGATGGCGCGGAACGCCTCGCCCACGGCATGGGCCGAGGTCGCGCACGCAGTCACCACGGGCAGGGTCGGGCCCTTTGCCTTGTGGCGGATTGCGATATTGCCCGATGCCATGTTGGGGATCATCATCGCGATCATATAGGGCGATGCGCGGCGGGGCCCGCGTTCGGCAATCGTATGGACGTTGTCGACGAGCGTCGTCATGCCGCCCACGCCCGAGCCCACGTAGACGCCCAGGCGCTCGCGATCGATGGCGCCTTCGACATCAAAGCCCGCATCGTGCATGGCTTCGTCCGAAGCCGCCATCGCAAACTGAACGCAGGGGTCGAGATGCTTGGCATCACGCTTGCCAAAGTACTCGTTGCCGTCAAAGCCCTTGACCTCGGCTGCCACCTTGACGGCAAACGCATCGGTATCGAAGTGCGTGATCGGGCCGATGCCGCACGTGCCGGCGCACATGGCCGCCCAGGTGGCAAGCGCGGTGTTGCCGAGCGGCGACACGGCACCGATACCGGTGATTGCAACTCTCTGTTCCATCATGGTCTCCTCATCCAAGCCGTTCTTCGGCCCTGGTTTCTACATCGCCATTCCGCCGTCGACGCG
>CABUQI010000188.1 GCA_902493545.1 uncultured Collinsella sp.
ATGCCATCGATGGTCTGGCGAATATCGGCAAGGTCCATGGAGGCCCCTTTCACGTAATGACAGAGTTGATGGGCAGCTCAGGTGAGTCGGGTTAGAACTGGCCTGCGTCCTCGAGGAGGGCGTCCCAGATGGCGAGGGCGGCGGCTGCTTCGGCTACGGGGACGGCTCTGGGGACGATGCAGGGATCGTGACGGCCGTGGACCGAGAGCTCGGCATTTTCCATGGCGTCCATGTCCACGGTCTGCTGCTCGCGGCCAATAGAGGGCGTCGGCTTTACGGCCATGCGCCACATGACGGGCGCGCCGGTCGAAATGCCGCCCAGGATGCCGCCGGCGTTATTGGACTCGACCTCGATCTCGCCGGTCTCGGCATCGATGCGATACGGATCGTTGTTCTCGCTGCCGCGCATGGCGGCCACGGCAAAGCCCATGCCAAACTCCACACCCTTTACGGCGGGAATGCCAAACGCGATTTGCGCGATGCGGTTCTCGATGCCGTCGAACATGGGGTCGCCGATGCCTGCAGGCAGGCCGTAGATGCCACACTCCACGATGCCGCCGATGCTGTCGAGTTCGTCGCGCGCGGCTAGGATCTCCTCGCGCATACGGCCGGCTGCGGCGGCGTCAATGCACGGCAGATCGTTCGTAAGGATCGCCT
Organism: uncultured Collinsella sp.; assembly: GCA_902493545.1. Taxonomy (GTDB): domain Bacteria; phylum Actinomycetota; class Coriobacteriia; order Coriobacteriales; family Coriobacteriaceae; genus Collinsella. The sequence continues at coordinate 658 of CABUQI010000188.1, forward strand.
TGCGGTCGGCCTCGCGATAGACCATATCGTCCATCGGCAGGTCGGAGATGCCGCCGATTTGCGCCACGTGAGCCATCACCCGAATACCGCGGGCCTCGAGTGCCTGCAGCGCAATGCCGCCGGCGATGCATAAGGGGGCCGTTAGGCGGCCGGAAAAATGCCCGCCACCAGCGACATCGTGCATGTTGTGATACTTCACGCGCGCAGGGAAGTCCGCATGTCCGGGACGGGGCTTGCGGCGCAGCTCGGAGTAATCCTTGGAGCGCGTGTTGGTGTTCTCGATAATCGCGGCGATGGGCGCGCCGGTGGTATGTCCATCGACAACACCGGCGATGATGTGGGCGGCGTCGGCCTCGCGGCGCTTGGTTGCGGTCTCGTCGCGACCGGGGGCGCGACGGTCGAGGAAGGCTTGCAGCTTCTCCTGGTCCACGGCGATGCCCGCCGGGATGCCGTCGAGTGAGCAGCCGATAGCAGGGGAGTGCGACTGGCCGAAAATGCTCAGATGCAAAACGTTGCCAAAGGTCGAGGACATGCTATTCCTCCTCGAGTGTGACCTTGCCGCCCAGCAGGCGGTAGTGGTCGAAGAAATCGGGATAGGACTTGTTGACGGCCTCGGCGCCGTGGATCACGACCTCGCCGGTGGCGCGGCTCGCGGCGATGGCGGCCATCATGGCGATGCGGTGGTCGTTGTGCGAATCGACCTCGCCGCCGGTGAAGGCATCGACGCCCTTGATGATGAGGTCATCGCCGGCAATGCGCACCTGCGCGCCCAGCGCGGTGAGCTCGCGGGTGGTGGTGGCCAGACGGTCGGATTCCTTGATGCGCAGACGGGCGCAATCGCGGATAAAGGTGCGGCCCTGTGCCAGTGAGGCCACGGCCGAGATAACGGGCACGAGGTCGGGAATGTCGTGGGCACTCATCTCAAAGCCGGCGAGCTTGTCGGACTGCACGGTGGCGGCGTTGGTGGAACGCACGATGCGGGCGCCAAAGCGCGAAAGCGCGGCAAGTACGTTGCGGTCGCCCTGTGCGGAGCTCAGGGATACACCCTCGACGGTGATGGGGTCGGTGCCGATGGCGCCGGCACACAGCCAAAAGGCAGCGTTGGACCAGTCACCCTCGACGGCCACGCTGCCGGGCGTGCGATACGAGCCACTGCTCACGCGGAAGTTCGTGACCTCGGGCTGGCCGTCCCGGGCGGGAATACGGTCGACGTTGACCTCGACGCCAAAGGCCTTCATTGCCTGGATCGTCAGGTTGATGTAGGGGCGGCTCTCAATGAGGCCGGTCACCTGCACGCAGGAGGGCTGGGCGAGCAACGGGGCTGCCAGCAGCAGGCCCGAGATGTACTGCGAGCTCACATTGCCCGGCAGCATAAAGGTGCCCGGGCGCATGCGTCCGCTCGTCTTGAGCGGAAAACCGCCCAGACCCTGTAGGTCGCAGCCGGCGGCGATAATCTCGTCCGAGAGCGGGGACAGCGGACGGGCGCCCAGGCGTCCCTGACCCACAAAAGTTGCTTCTGCGCCCAGCGCGCAGGCGACGGGCAACATAAAGCGGAGCGTGGAGCCGCTTTCGCCGCAGTCGAGCGTGCCGCCGGCAAGGGCCTTGAGCAGGCCAAACTCAACACTCTTCATGGTGGGGTGGACTTGGAAGCCGTCCTCGACAGTCTCGATGCGGGCGCCGAGCGCCGTGAGGCAACGCACCGTGGCCTCGATATCGGCGCAGGTAGTGTTGCAGGTAACGTGCGTCTCGCCGTTGGCAAGCGCGGCGCAGATGATGAGGCGATGCGCCATCGACTTGGACGCGATGGCGGGAACGTTGCCCTTGAGCGGGGACGGGGTGATGCGGGCTAGCATGCGGAAGCGTCTCCCTTCTGGCCGAGGCCCTCGGCAATTAAATCGTGGAAGGTGGAAAGCGGCGTGCGGTCGATGCTGCAACGGCCAATG